>JAEUUR010000092.1 GCA_016787465.1 Saprospiraceae bacterium
TATGCTGTTGACTTGTACAACTATCTGCTCCCAAAAATCGACCGCAAAAAGCCCAGCATCATTTATTTTTGGACCTTGGGGCACCTGGCCGGCGCACTTCAAAAAATGGGAAAATACCCGGAGGCCGCTTATCGATTCTCCCTGGTATTTCGTTTTTGCCCATCCAAACGCGCACAGGCCTACCGCAGTTTTTTGATTCGGAACGACGACGATTGGAAAAAAACCCTGGCGCTCTGCCAGAGCGACGCCGAAAAAAGCACCTTGTACATCCTGCGCGCAGGCGGCGCCCGCACCTTCCTGCTCGACGACATACTGCAGGTGTACGACCTCGACCCCGCCAATCCGCAGCTCGATTTGATGTTGATAAGCGAGGTACAGGAACTGGAAAAAGTATTCCTGAGCTCTCCCGTTACCGAATTACAAAAAGGCAAGGCGCAAGGAAGCCTGAAAAGAGAAGCCGCCGCCAAACAATTGCTCGATTTGCAAAAATTTGTACGCCGTGTCTTGCGGGAAAAACAAACCCCAAACCTCAAAATGTGGCGCGGGATAGAGGCCTACCTCGAATTATTGGCCGGCGATAAATATGCCGCCGAAAAAGGCTGGGATCGCCTGGAAGACAACCTCGACGACGATAAAGAATACGATAAAAAACTGTTTCGCCAATTGGAAATTTGGCGTTGTTTGCTCGAAATTATCAAACTAGACCCGAATTCCGACAAAACCGACAACCTGGCATTCCGCATCCGTTCCTACGAAGCGTTCAAGTGGAATCCCAACTTCGAACCGTTTTTGCAACAATGGCTGTCAGCCGCTTATGCCTCTGGCAATCACCCCGGCAAAGCCATCCTGGCGGCCTACCCACCCAGTGCGGTGGGTTTGAATCCGCGCATGGAAGTATTCGACGATTTGCTGACACTGGCAGAAAGCAGTCACCCGATCCTACTGGAACGCACCATGCAAATCGATACCAACCCGGAGCGGATCAAGGCGTATTTCCTGGAACTCAAAGGCGCGTTTTTATTAAGCCAGGGTAAACCGGAAGCGGCCCTGGCCGTGATGAAAAAGATACTGCCCACAGAAGCCGTGCGGATGCCGAAATTCAGTCCATTCCGGGAAAAAGTGGGCGAAAAAGTGCATCGCCCGGTGAGCGACACCTTGCTGTTGAACCGCCTGGAGATTGCTCAAAAAATACTCGACCTTGAATTCCGGGCTAAAACAGCAGAGGCTCTGAACGACCCCAGTGCAGCGTTGTATTGGTATCGCATTGGAATTGCCTATTACAACATGTCGTACTTTGGCTATGAATGGGAAGCTACGGATACTTATCGAAGCGGATACAATCAGTTGCGGCTGAGCCAGGGACCTGTTTATTCACTCGCAGGCTCCCCCGAAGGGAATCGGGAAAACATCGAACTGGTGAATGTCGCCCTCACTTATTTTGAAAAAGCGCTGATCGCCGCCGCTGATGTAGAGCTGGCGGCCCGGGCGGCTTTTATGGCTTCACGATGTAAACAAAAACAGTGGTTTTGTAGTCCGGATTGTACGTACCGACAAGGCAGCAACCTGATTCCAACCCTGCCAGACTCGCATTACGGGTATTACCAATTACTGATCAGCCGGTATTCGGAATCCAAATTCTATAATGCCATTGTGAAGGAATGCAAGTGGCTGGCTGCATATGCGCGCTGATGATTCATTCAAAAAATAAGGAGGGCGTTAAAGCCGTTCACAATTTTCGGGCACATTATCAATTAAAAATTTCTGCGAATTCATCATCTGTTGTAGAGGATTTTTTCATTTCGCACAGATTTTACACAGTTTACAGGACGCACTTACCTTTTTGTACCTTTTGTGCAATATAAACAGGTAGTCAAAAAAAAATTACATCTGCACATGAAACCTGTTGCCATTCTTTGTTGCCTGTTGGCGCCTTACTTCACCACCGCGCAAATCATTGACCCTCGACTGCATATCGATCAGTTCGGGTATTTGCCCGGCGCCCAAAAAATAGCCGTTCTTGCTTCGCCTCAAATGGGATACAATGCCAATCCATTGTACCCCGATTGGCAGTTCCGTGTAAAACGACTAAGCGACCATGCCACGGTTTTTACCGGCCCTATCCAGGACTGGGACAGCGGTCATATTCACAGTCAGTCGGGCGACAAAGTATGGTGGTTCGATTTTTCAGCCTTGCATACAGTTGGTGAGTATTATCTTTATGATAGCGTCAATAATGCACGTTCCTATCCATTCAAAATTTCAGATTGCGCCTACGATCAGGCGCTCAAAGACGCATTCAGGACGTTTTACTATCAGCGTTGTGGAACGCCGAAACAACTCCCTTTTGCAGAAACGCCCTGGACGGATGCGATGGCTTGCCATGTCGGCAACCTGCAGGACCTGGCTTGCTACAACGTACAAAACCCCACCCCTGCATCGGCAAAAGACCTGCATGGCGGCTGGCATGATGCCGGCGATTACAACAAATACGTAACCTTTACCTACGGCCCCTTGCTTGATTTGTTGTTGGCTTACGAACAACATCCAGGCATCTGGACAGATGACAACGACATTCCTGAGTCCGGCAATGGTGTACCTGACCTGCTTGACGAAGTGAAATACGAACTCGATTGGCTGCTTCGAATGCAGCAATCCGACGGCGGTGTGTTGAGTGTAGTCGGGGTTAAAAATTTTGCATCCGCAAGCCCGCCCAGCGCCGACCATGCCCAACGGTTTTACGGCCCCGCCACCGAAGCGGCATCGTTGTCGGCCGCCGCTGCATTTGCCTTGGCTTCTGTTCAATTTCAATCCATTCCGGGTATGAGCGCCTACGCGGATCAGCTTCG
>JAEUUR010000099.1 GCA_016787465.1 Saprospiraceae bacterium
GCGCAATACAATTTACCGTCCTTTTCTGCCAGCCCAAGCACTTCATGCAAGCCGGCTGCGAAGCGGCGGTAATTAGGTCGCATGGAAGCCGGGTTTTCCACCACCCACACATCGCCACGACGTGTGCTGGCGGCCACACTGCCGTCATTCAAAGCGCACAAGCCGCCAACTTCCAAAACGACGCCTTCCGGGATCGGTACTTTCAGGATCCGGTAATAATCTGATTCGGTAGGCTGGGGGAGTGTGTCCTGTGCAAAAAAGTAATAGGGGGTAAAAAAGGCAATCAGTAATGGTAAAAGTCGCATCTGTACATTTGAGCTGTGATGCGGTAAAGGTATTGCATTGCCTTTTAACAGACAAGTTCACCTTTGGACTACAAATTTTACCGCCTGGAATGATCTAATGACAGTCATTACAATGTCACAGGTAAATCATGTCGGCCCTGAAGGGCCTCATCCGGACCGGCTGAAGCCGGTGCTACCTACACCACTCCCTACCACAACATCGACCATTCCACTTTTTCAGCGGCGGGCAGGTACAACACGGAGATGCCGTTGGAGGTTTCAATAACCGGCTTTCCGGAATTAACCTCTACGAAGTATCGGTTATCGTCGACGACCCACAAATGGTCGTCCACTTTTTCTATTTTTTTGCCGATGGCCAGGCGAACCACCGCGTTGTTACTTGAGTTGACGTTGCTGATTGAAAGCGTTCTGGTCAGGGTTTTGCCTTCAAGCGCTTTGGCCTGGTCGAGCACCTCCATGCCATTGAATTGGTAGCGGAACGTTGGGTGTCCTGCCGCGTCGAGGTCGTAGCCGAGTGGTTTGAAACCGGGAGCAGGATCTTGTTGAGAAGTGGTCAGATCGAACAGTTGAGCTTTGGAAACCAGTGTTTGTACATCGTCGAGCGCGAGCACGGGCCCGCGCGGGCGCGAGGAGCCGTCGCCCCGATCGTCCCACATGGGTGAGGCGTTCAAAAAATCGCCGCGCCAAACCTGAGCCAGGGCGCCATTGTCCAGATCGTAGGTATAATGCAGCTTGGATGGGTCGCCTACATGAACCGCATGAACTACTCGTTTTTTGTGGACATCGTCGAAGTTTAAAAAGTTCGTGGATCCCCGTTCTGCATTGGGCAGGTTGATGTCCATAAAAGAACGGAATACGGTTGGCGAATTGGCATCCAGGTTGATTGGATCCGGGGCTTCCAGGGATACCGCCGACCCCATGCTGTGCAACTCAACCGCGCGCGCGCCGGGGCCTTCCACCCACATGGCCAGGAATGGCGGCATCCAACCGTCCATTTTATAGACCGTCAGCTCAACAGGCCATACGCCGGCGGGAAGATCGACATCCACGCTTCGCTGCTCTGCCACATACACCCATCGATCAGGCATGACTTCTTTTCCATTTACTTTAAGGATGGTTTTTCCCGATGCCTGTAAAACCAGGTGGTGCTTTCCGGCTTTTGGGCTTACTACAGAACCCGTGTAAACGATGGCATAACTATTTTCTTTGCCGGCTACCTGCCAGGTTAATTTATCTGTAGTACCTTCTTTTTCCACCTTTTTACCGGCAAAGTCATTCGGGTAACGGAAGTCGCCATACATGACTTTATAGTTGAATTTACCGGCTTTAACAGGCTCCCCGCTTTTGTCAACGATCCGGAAGTTTTTAAAAGCAACCGGGCCGTGATCTCCTTGAATCATAAATGGCCCTTTGGCGGCTTCCTGTTCGGAAATCGGGCCGCCGGTGGGGCCGGTGAGCTCGATATTTTCGTGAATCACGAAGCCGTTCATCACGATCTTGAGCATACGCGCATTGGCAATTTTTTTGCCGTTGGCATCGAACCTGGGCGCCTGGAAATGGATATCGAGGTGTTGCCAAAGTCCTGGCGCCAGGCAGGCGTTGAGGCGCGGCGCATGGCCATCGTACATTTGCTCGTTCGGGTTCCAGCGTCTGCGCGCATATACGCCGCCGCAGTCGCCGTATTTGGGAACGAGGTGGCCCCAGCTGTCGAGCAGTTGCACTTCGTATCGCCCCTGGAGGTAAAAGCCGGAGTTGGAATGCGCAGCCATCATGAAGTCGAAAGAAACTTCCACATCGCCAAATTCTGCAACGGATTGCAAATTCGCTCTGTTTTTAGCATCCGGGAGGTTCACCAGCATTCCTGCTCCTTTTTCAGCACTCATGGCTTCCTTTTTGGAAATATCGGCCTTGACGCTGGCGGCGATCTGCCAGTTGTTGGCTTGATTGGGTTTCCAGAACGACATATCAGTCAGCGGAAGGGTTTCCTGAGCGTTTAAGGTGCCTGCAATCAGGAACAGGGCGAATAGCTGTTTCATCTAAGAGAATTTGAAGGCAAAGAAAATGAAATTGATTCGATTGTTCCGATTGTTTAAGTAAACGGCACAATCGAAAAACGCGGCTTGAATCGCGGATTCGTGGGATTTATGGATTTCGCGGATTTTTAGATTGAACGGATTTTTGGGTAATCGAAGAATCGAAATAATCCAATAATCGGCACAATCTAAAAATCCGCGAAATCCATAAATCCGGCGAATCAGCGATCAAACTTCGCTGCCCAACCGCCTCCTGCTGCCAGGTTTATTTTCAGCGTTTGGCCTTTTTTGACCTTCACTTTACGGATGTTGACCGGGTAGGGGTTGTCGAGGTAGTGGGCTTTGGGGCCATCTTCATAAATAGTGACCTCGTAAGTGCGTTTGGGCTCGAGGAAGTCGAGTTTGATTTTGAACTGCCGGGGTGTTTCGTCGGTCATACTTCCCACAAACCAGTTATCCGAATTTTTTTCCCTGCGGGCAATAGTGACATAATCGCCGATAGCGGCATTCAGCACCCGCGTTTCCGACCAGTCGGTGGGTACATCTTTGATAAACTGAAACACATCGGGGCGTTTTTCGTAGTTTTCTAGAAGATCGGCGGCCATTTGTACTGGAGAATACAAATCGACGTACAGGGCCAGTTGCTTAGCAACGGTGGTTCGGACGCGGTCTTTTTTGTTGGGGTCAAACTGGTTCAGTTCGACCTGGAAAATGCCGGGTGTGTAATCCATGGGGCCGCCGAGGAGGCGGGTGAAAATCAGGGTGAGCTCGTGGCTGGGGTCATTGCCTTTGCTCCAGGCATTGAACTCCATGCCGCGCGCTGCTTCGGCGGCCATAAAATTGGGCCAGGTGCGGTGAAGACCGCTTGGGCGAACGGGTTCATGAGCAACCACCATGATCTGTTTTTCAGCCGCTTTCTCCAAAACCCGGTTAAAGTGGTTGATCATATACTGCCCGTCGTGCCATTCTCCTTTGGGCAACACATAGCCTACATAACCGGTTTTGATGGCATTAAAGCCGTTCTGACGAATGTAATCATAGGCTGCCGGTATTTGCCGTTCATAACTTTCAACAGCGGCAGCGGTTTCATTGTGGACGATAATTTTTACTCCTTTTTCCTTGGCATACCGACTGATTTCCGGCATGTTGTAGTCGGGGTAAGGTTTGGTAAAATCAAAGACTTCCGGTTTGTTGACGTTAAACCATTCGTCCCAACCTTCATTCCAACCTTCCACCAGTACACCGCCAAATCCGTGTTTAGCCGCAAAGTCGATGTGTTTTTTAACGTTTTCCGTGGTAGCTCCGTGGTTGGTGGATAATTTTTTTGCCGCCAGGTCTCGGTAATTCCATCCCGATTTTCCTACGTGCATTTCCCACCAGATGCCCACATATTTTTGAGGTTTGATCCAGGAGAGATCACCTTCGATTTTGCAAGGTTCATTGAGGTTGAGGATCAATCGATTGGTGAGTAAACCCGCTGCGCTGGAATTGATCAGAACGGCCCGCCAGGGGGTATGAAAAGGTGTTTTGTTTTTTGAAATTACGTTTGCATCCGTAGTTGGGATGATTCGGGCGCTGAACCGTTTGGCATCCCGGTCCAATTCCAGGTGCAAAGCGCCGTAGTCGATCAAGCCGGCTTCCGCAATAGCCATGCAATAACCGGTAGCTGACTGCATGGTTACAGGTGTTTGCACCGCATGAACATTGAAAATACGTTGGTTAAAAGGTTCGATATCGCCCAGGTAGCTGGTGGCATCGATTTGAGTCAATGGGGTATTTTTATACGTATGCTCGTTAGAATCCCAATCGCTGGGGGCCCACCATACCTTATAATCTTCAGTCAGTTGAAACTCAGTCAGTTCTTTTTCGATCATGATTTGGGGTGGGTTTTCATCCGATGGGAACTCATACCGAAAGCCGATGCCTTCGTCGTACACCCGCATAACGACGTTCATGCGAATGCCCGATTTGCTTTTGAGTTCAAGCTGAATGGCGTTGTAATGATCAGTTATTTCATCAACTTCCCCCCAAACCGGACGCCAAACACCTTTTTGAGATGCAGTACCTTTCCCAATAAGCGTCAGATTTTTTGACAGATCGTGTCCTTGGAGCGCCATGCCAAGTTTGGAAAAAGGGATAATTTCAACTCCTTTGTACCGAACTTTGAATCCCGGTTCACCCTTTTCAGTTAATACTAAAGATCCTTGAATAGCGCCATTGGGTGATTGCGCTTGTTGTGTAACAGCCTGGGCCGAGGAAATGCGGATAAACGCAGCCAAACCAACCAACAAAAAGAACAAACGTTTGATCATATCAATTTTCGAATTTTGCCCAAAAATAGAACGCTTTTTGCAATGGCTGGGAATGCTCCGGCACGCAGGTTTAAAGTTCATAAATCTGAATTGGAAACGGATACCAAAAGCAACTCAAAAGGCGTTAATTTCATCATGGTGGAAGCATGTTGCCATTCACCTATTATCCTTAAATATTTTGAACACTACGACCAACGCAGCTTTATTTCGCTTGTTTTGCCTGCTATTTTTGGGGACGCCGCTTTGCCTTTCTGCCCAGATATTCGATCAGATCAATGACGATCAGATCCGGTCTGTAAAATTAACGGTTGCAGGTGGCGATCTTTCCATGCCAACTGTGGATGTACGTGCTGCCAACGGTGTGGTAAACCTGCAATTCGACCACCTCGGCGATGAATTAAAAGACTATGCTTTTACCCTCGTGCATTGCAACCGCGACTGGATGCCTTCCGAGTTGGACCCGTTGGAGTATATCGACGGATTTACAGAGGATCGAATTACCTCTATCCAGCCTTCTTTCAATACCCTGACGCAGTACACCCATTACAACCTCCGGTTGCCCAGCGCCAACATGCGTTGGACAAAATCGGGGAACTACCTGCTTCAGGTAACGGATAAAGACGACGACAACCGGGTGGTACTCGTGCGCAGATTCATGGTCATTGAACCGCTTTGGCGTATCGGCGCCGACTTTTCACGAACGGCCAGGGTGGAAAATCACAATACTTCTCACGAGATCGATTTTTTTATTGTGCCTCAAAACGCACGAATTTCAAATGCGCAAAACGACGTAAGCGCGGTGGTTTTGCAAAACGGTCGATGGGACAATGCGATTGGCCCGATCAAGCCGTTTATTGAAAAAAGTGAATCCATATCCTTTGATTACCAGGATGTTGTCGTGTTCCCAGCAGGCAAAGAATTTCGGTTTTTTGATATTCGATCCTTTGATTTCCGAGGCGAACATGTGAAAATCATCAACGAAAAAAACGACCGGTATGAGGTGACATTGAGAACGGATAAATCGCGTTTCGATCGCCCAGTCGAATTCAGGCCGGATGCAAACGGACGGTTTGTGATCAGCAACACCAATGCCAACCAGGGATTGCTGCAATGCGATTATGCCAACGTATTGTTTTCCATTGAACAAAATATGCCACTGGAGGACGCAGATGTGTATGTGTTTGGTGAGTTGAGCGACTGGCAACTGAAGCCGGAATTCAAAATGGAATACAACTATGAAGCGCGTATGTACATCTGTGAACCATTCCTGAAACAAGGATATTACAATTACCAGTACGTGGTACTCGACCACCGCACCAATGCCTTGGATCCCGATGGATTTGAAGGGAATTGGTATGAAACCGGCAATTTATACACGATTCTGGTGTATTACCACCCCTTCGGTTCCAGATACGACCGATTGATGGGTGCAATCACCCTGAACAGTTTCAGGCCTTAAACAAGGATTGTTCCACCAACGCGCACAGAATGTGTCCGATCAAAATGTGCGCTTCCTGAATGCGCGGCGTATCGGTGCTGGGCACATTGATCAGGATATCACAAAGCGCTTTCATCTTGCCTCCCGTTGAGCCACTCATGCCTATGACGGTCATGCCGATGGCTTTGGCACTTTCTACGGCATTCAGAATGTTGGGTGAGTTGCCGGAGGTACTGATGGCTACCAACACGTCGCCTGGTCGGCCGGCTGCTTTTACCATGCGGGAGAACACATGATCATAGCCATAATCGTTGGCTACGGCAGTTACGTAAGAGGAGTTAACATGCAAGGCTTCTGCAAACAAGGGTTCCCGGTCGCGATAAAACCTTCCGGAGAGTTCTGCTGCCAGGTGTTGGGCATCCGCCGCGCTGCCACCATTGCCGCAAAAAAGCACTTTCCCGCCCGATTGAAAGGTAGCAATAAACGCTTTGGCGCTGCTCTCAACGGCTTGAAGCAGGGGTTCATCCGACAACACATCTTCTTTCACCCGAATGGAAGCCTCGATAGTATTTTTGACAAAATCAATCATCCGAAATAGTTTCAGGGGCGAAAGTTCCGGTTTTCTTCCTTCATTTGCCCTTCTCAATTGCAAATTCTCTTCACAGCGTACTCAAACCGGGCTGTAGCCTCAAAAATTCAACATGATTCAAACGGAAAGACTATTCTTGATTCCTGCTGATTTGCCCAAGCTGGAAGCAATTGTGGATGAAAATTATGCCAAACTTTCGGAGCTGCTCGGCGGCGTGGATATGGCCGACCACTGGATGCACTTTCCGGAGGCCATGATCTGGATGCGCGATTACCTGCGCGAATACGAAGCGGATATCCGGTGGTGGAATTACCTGATCATCCACAAACAGGACGTGCGACTGATCGGAACCTGTGGCTACAAAGGCGCGCCTTCCCTGCAAGGTGAAGTGGAAATAGGTTATGAAATTGCAGAAGCTTACCAAAATCAGGGAATTGCCACAGAAACCGCGCAGGCTCTTGTATCCTTTGCTTTCAACGATCCCTCCGTCGTGTGCGTTACAGCAACCACCCTGGCCGAAAAAAACGCCTCCAACCACCTGCTGGAAAAACTGGGCTTCGAATTCGTCGGCGAGGAAATCGACCTGGAAGACGGGAAGATTTGGTTGTGGAAACGGGGGAGAAATTGATTCGATTGTTCCGATTGTTCCGATTGGTTCGATTGATTCGATTGAGTTATCCTGAATTTGATAACAATCGAATCAATCGAACCAATCGGAACAAGTATGTGGACAGAATTAGTTTTGGGAAAAATGTTCAGTTTCTGCAGATACCTCCCTACGGTCGGTATGACTGCTCACACAGAGGAAAACCAAGTTCATCGGATTTCTCACTTCGTTCGAAATTTTCCCCAACACAGCATA
>JAEUUR010000185.1 GCA_016787465.1 Saprospiraceae bacterium
CCAATCACCAATCACCAATCACCAATCACCAGTCACCAATCACCAGTCACTAATCACCAGTCACCAATCACCAGTCACCAGTCACCAATCACCAATCACCAGTCACCAGTCACTAATCACCAGTCACTACACATGAAAAAAGCAATTTACACTTTTTTGTTTTTCTGCCTTTTGTCAGCAGGCGCTAAAGCTCAGCTCCCCCACCTGATTTTCCATGCAGAGTTGGTAGGCAGTGAACAAATTCCTGCGGTAACCACCAATGCGACAGGGTTGATTACGCTTATGTACAGCCCCGACAGAACCAAAGTGAATGTTTCCGGCTTGTTTGTCGGCCTGGAAGGCGACATTACCGGCATCACTTTGCATATCGGAAAAACCGGAGAAGTTGGCGATGCGATCGTTGACCTCATGCCGGTGGTACATGGTCGTCGTTTAAACGGTGAAGTTTCCGTGCCGGCATCTTTGTTACAGAACCTGCTGCCCGACCGCGCCTATGCAAGCCTCAGCACCACTGCACATCCCGATGGTGAATTGCGTGGACAGTTTATTTGTGAAACAGACCTCGATTACAAAGGCATATTAACCGGATCGGAGGTGGTGCCTGTTACCCCATCCACCGCTTTTGGTTTTGGCGGTTTACACTTTCCAACCGGCTCGCAAGATTTGGTTTATGCTTTTCTTGTAGATGGTTTGAGCAGCCCAATTACTTCGGCTTCTTTGTATTACGGCAATCCCGGAGAAAATGGCACATTGGTATACAGTTTCCCAAGCTTTTTTCTAAACTTCATTCAAGGTGTTGTACACATGGCTGATTTGCCTGCAGATTTCTTGCGCGAAGCACGGGAAGGGAAATATTACGTCATGGTGAATACAGCCAACTATCCAGATGGAGAAATTCGCGGGCAAATAGGTTTCCTCGGATATTTCACCTCTTTTGCGCCCGTAAATGCCGCCCAAATGGTACCTAGTGCACCCTCACCCGGTTTTGGTTTCAGTCACAATCAACTCAATCAAACCCTCGACAGCCTGACGACAACCGTATATATTTCTACCATCACCCCGACATCTGTCGACATCAGAATGGCGCCCCCCGGTATGAATGGCCCCGTGATCGAAACATTGAACCCCACCGGCACACCCGGCGTTTATCAAAAAAAATACCCCCTGGATGCTGACAGGATGTCTGCTTTTGTAGAAGGTAAATTGTATGTGCTGGTACCAACAGCCGCCAGGCCCAATGGGGAAATTCGGGGGCAAATGAAAAACAGCTTGCGCAAAGGCTATGCGTATGATTTATGCGGCGACCAGGTTGTTCCTCCCGTTAATACCGATGGCATCGGCGTAGCTATGTCATCCGTCGATCAGGCTAATTGTTACCTGAACTATAAGATTATCTATGACCGGATGGACAGTGATGTGGTGGATGCATTTGTATGCCAGGCAAACCCTATGCAAAATGGAAACGCAATTTACGCATTGCCGACGTACAAACCGCTCATTCCAGGCTCGCAGGAAATCGAAACCAACCACGGCGTAGCCATTGAAATTGGCGAAACCTATGTCATTTTGCGAACGGCTGAGCACCCAACGGGAGAAATCCGTGGTCAAATTCGCCGCGGTTTCACCTGCCCGGAGCTATCTGCTGTTGTTCAGGTTGATCAAATCACGGATATCAACGTTTCTCCGGTACCATTTCAGGATGTACTTACCCTTGCAATGAACAGCAAACGTCGTTTTACCGGAAAAATCATCATGCACGATCTGCTGGGTGCGCCCACCCTTGTTCATCAGGTGGAGATCCAGGAAGGTGTACAAACCATCTCAATACCTGTCAGTTCAGTTCCCGCAGGCATGTACAGCCTTTCGCTAGAAATTCCGGATCAGGGCAAAAGCATGCTGTTGAAAAAACTGACTAAAGGATAATAAACCTGAACCCAGTGATTCCTTCTCAGGCGCTCATATGAATTGTAAGGTCGGAGATTTGGCGTGGAAGTTTCAGATAGTTACCAGTTCCTCATATACATCCATCCATTGCCGGCAAATAATTTCAGGAGAGAATTTGACCACCTGTTCCGGTGCAAATGCCAGCAGTTGGCGCCTGGTCGTTGAGGTTAATACCTGAAAGATACCATCGGCCAGTGATGCCGGATCAGATGGGTCGGTGTACAAAGCCGCTTGACCGCCTACTTCCGAAAAGCAACTGCCCTGGCTGGTAACAACCGGAATGCCGCAAGTTAATGCTTCAAGAATAGGAATTCCGAAACCTTCAAAAACCGAAGGATACACCAAGGCGTTTGCGCGACGGTATAAGCAGGACAATTGATCGGAAGGCAGGTGACGTTTTACCCAAAAAACTTTTACCTTTTTCGAAACCGCCAATTCGACCAACGATTGGGCATAAGGGCTGTTTCCTGCACCAACTGCCACCAAAGGGATGTCGACACCGGCTTCGCGAACCAAAGCCAATGCCTCGATCAGTCTGTGCCAATTCTTTCGTGGCGTGAGGCTGCCTACGGCAATCAGGTAATCAGCGTCGGGAATATCCAGGTCGGCAGGCAAGGGAAATTGCCCTCGATCCGGATGTTTGAATAAGCTTAGAGCGCTAAAAACTGGATCGCAGGATTGTCCAATAACTTTGATCCGCGCCAGTGGCACTTTAAAAAATTCGGCGACATCGCTGCGCGTTTGTTCGCTGATCGCTACAACTATATCTGCCGCATGAGCCGACCTGTTGTACTTTTTTTGATAGAAGAAGTGATCGAGGGCCGGATAGAATTCCGGATATCTCAAAAAGATCAGGTCGTGCATGGTAACAACGCCTGGAATGCCTGCCTTTTTCAAACCTATTGGCAGTTCATGACTCAACCCGTGATACAATGAAACTGCGTCACGTTTCAATTGTGAAACCATATGTTTACTGCGCCAAAGCGGGTGCGTCAGGCGGCCAAACCAGGAATCAGGAAGACGCATTCCTTTTTTATCGGCAACCAATCGGCCTTTATCATAGGGGGTATACAACAGGTAATCATGATGCGGATAAAACAGGCGAAGGCTGTTCACCAGGGTACGGCTGTAAAACCCTAATCCGGTTGCGTTGTTATAGAAACGTTTTGCATCAAATGCGATCTTCACGTGCGCCTGGCTGGTTGAATCGGCACAAGGTACGGCAGAGCGCTTATCTTTGTCCGCTAATTTTAAGTATACGGATGTTTGAACTCCTGCTTGCCAGTTTAACTGTCAGCCTGCTTCATGCGGCGATTCCCAACCATTGGCTTCCCATTGTAGCAATCGGAAAAAAATCCGGATGGAGTGCTGCGAAGGCAGTTCGGATTACCATGTATGCAGGCAGTGCACACGCGCTCAGCACGATTTTGATCGGATTGGCTTTAAGTGTAATGGGATGGCAGTTAAAAGAATGGGTGCATGTTTTTACCTCGGTCGCAGCCCCAGCGTTGTTGATTTTACTGGGTTCTGTATTTATTTGGAGGCATTATTATCACCGGCATTTTCACTTGCACACGCCTGTCAAAGAGCAGCAAAATGAGAAAGGGTTGATACTTGCCCTCGCAACAGCCATGTTTTTATCACCTTGTTTGGAGATCGGCGCTTTTTTTGTGTTAGCCGGCACCCACGGAGCTGCTGCTACCTTTTTGCTTTGCGGCTTTTATTTCATCAGTACAGTTGGAGGTATGGCTGTTTGGGTTTGGATGGTGTGGCATGGTTTGAAGCTCAGCAACTGGCATGCGTTGGAACACTATGCCGGCATTATTTCGGGAGCCGTTCTGGTTTTATCAGGCATTTGGGGCTTGTGGGTGCATTAGCGTTTGCCGCTGTCAATTGAACCTCGAATGCTTCCCTGCTTACAATCCGCCTGCCTGTTCAAGCAATATTGCCAACTCTTTTGCATTCCTCGCGATCAAATCAGCGCCGGCTTGGCGCAATTTTTCATCATGCCCATCGTGAATGTGGGCGGCGCCAAGGAATCCGATGGTTTTTAAGCCTGCTTTTTTAGCCGCTTTCACTCCGGTTGGGCTATCCTCAACAACCAGTGTCTGGTGGGCTTTGATACCAATTTTATCGAGCGCAAAAAGATATACATCTGGGTGCGGCTTTGGCCGCTCGACGTGTTCAGCAGAAATAATTTGACCATTCAGTGCCGACAGCAAACGCACTTTTCGAAGGCATCGTTCCACATGCCGAACGCTTCCGTTGGACACCATACTTTTCGGCACCTTCAAACGTCTGAACAAACTCCACATGCCTGGAATAGCGCGCAGGTGCCTGTTGAACCCTTCCACATGCGCTTCATGCAACAGACGGGTGAACCCTTCAGGTGCTTTAAACTGATGTTCGGAATGTAAGATACGCAAAATGTCGCGGTCAAGCAATCCCGGAAAGTGATGGCTATAGGCCTGTTCGCTCATGTGAAAACCATGTTGCGCCAATAGACGTAACATAGCACGTTGAGCGATAATCTCGGAGTCAACGATGGTGCCATCGTTGTCGAAAAGAATATGCTTGAGCGTACTCAAAGTTTTGGGAACTCCAATTCGGTACTACGACTGTATAACATGAGAATTAGGGCGGTCAGGAAGAACAAACCCATGATAATATACAGGATGCAGTAACCTTTGCCGCGCGAATTCTGAATATTTTCCATCTGAATGATTGAATTGTGTGTTGGTAAATATGGCGCAAAAGTATAAAAGCGGCGAATAGATTCTGGTTGCGGACAGCTTTTTTTACACAATCCAGAATAAATATAAACCACTTTTCTTGAAATCACGACCGTGAACTGGTCAAATCACTGAAATGATGGCATATCTTTGCAAAAATATCTAGCGGAGTTTAAGGGGAAATATGACCGATGTCATTCAATTATTGCCCGATAATGTGGCAAATCAGATTGCGGCAGGCGAAGTGGTTCAACGCCCTTCGTCGGTAGTCAAAGAATTATTGGAAAATGCAGTGGACGCCGGCGCCACTCAGATCAAATTAATTATCCGGGATGCAGGAAAAACACTCATTCAAGTGATCGACAACGGGTGTGGAATGTCTGAAACCGATGCCCGGATGAGTTTTGAACGCCATGCCACATCAAAAATTCGCGACGCCAAGGATCTGTTTGCCATTAAAACCATGGGCTTTCGAGGCGAAGCGCTTGCTTCCATTGCAGCCGTGGCCCAAGTTGAAATGCGCACCCGTCGCAACACCGACGAACTGGGCGTCCGGATCGTGGTTGAAGATTCAACCGTAAAAAACCAGGAGGCGTGCCAAACCCCGCAAGGCACTCAAATTTCAGTAAAGAACCTGTTTTACAACGTACCTGCACGGCGTAATTTTTTAAAAGCCGACCCAGTGGAAATGAGGCATATCATTGATGAGTTTCAACGTGTAGCGATGGCTCATCCGGATGTGTATTTTACGTTCCACCAACAAGATACTGAAATTTTTCACCTGCCGCCAGGAAATCTCCGGCAACGCATCGTTAAAATATTCGGCGAACCAGTTAATAAAAAACTGGTGCCTGTTCACGAAGAAACCGATATCCTACGCATCAACGGATTTGTCGGCAAACCCGATTATTTCAAAAAAACGCGGGGTGAGCAGTTCTTTTTCGTCAATAAACGTTTCATCAAAAGCAACTATCTGCACCATGCTGTAGTTGCCGCTTATGAAGAATTGCTGCCCGACGACCAGCACCCGTTGTATGTACTATTCCTTGATATTGACCCTCAAAACATCGATATCAATGT
>JAEUUR010000187.1 GCA_016787465.1 Saprospiraceae bacterium
AAGCCGCCAACGGCGGACAAACGGCGGAAAACCCCTACGACAGTGCAACCGGCGGACCAACAGGCGGCAACGCAGGCAGCAACAGCACCGCTCAGGATGTCGAGTTTGAAGAAGTCAAAAACTAAACCAACACTGGTTTAAAATAGCAAAGCCGTTTCGATGCCCTCGAAACGGCTTTTTTTATTGATTCGATTTTTCGATTGATCCGATTGTTTCGATTGGTTTCACAACGTTTTATCTAATCGGATCAATCGAAACATTCGAATCAATCGGATCAATATCAATCATTTACCAACAAAAACCCTTGATACGACAAGTCATTGCTGGTGATACGATACAGATAAACGCCCTGTAAACCGTTCGGCAAACTTAATGGAATCGTTTGTTCTCCGGCCGCAAGTACCCCATCGAATAAAGTGCCTATCAAACGACCATCAACGGCAAACAGTGTCAGGCGGATTGGCAGGTTTTGTTGCACATGGGCTTCTAAAAACACCTGCTGATGGGCTGGATTGGGATACAACTTCACTTTCAGGTCCTTGCCGAGTTCAACTAAACTGCTTACGCAAGCTTCTGCAAATACCTGGGCAGATTGGCCCGCGCAGCCATCCGGACTCAACATCGAAACACTGTAATTGCCGGACGTATCCGGTTGCAATTGCTGTTCATTAGCTCCGGCAATCGGGTTTCCGTTCAACAACCACTGATATTGGCTTCCGGCAGGCGCCGATAAATGGCAGGAGTCAAGCACCGCCACAGCCGGAAGAAATTCAGGCAGTTGGGTAACCTCAAGGAGATTGGACAATGGCCCGACAAAACAAGCATTGGATGGATCCTGAATGACGGCGCTATACAATCCCGGTTCCGAAACCTGAATAACCATACCGGTAGCTCCATTCGACCAAACCACTTGGCAACCGCCACACGGGTCATTTAATACATTCAGAACAACAGAGGCGCCCGGGCAAATTTCGAGGCTTCCGGAAGGCGCAATTACCGGCGCCGGAGGCGGAGGCATTGCAACCACCATCAATTCATTCGACACAGGGCCAAAACCGCATTCGTTTTGCAAGGAAGCAGAAATAAGGCCTGTTGTTGACACCACGATAGATGGCGCCGTTTCACCGTTCGACCAATGCAATGTGCAGTCAGTACAAGCAAACGTGGCGCTGATCGTTACAGAATCGCCTTCGCAAAAAGCAGTAAGATCGTTCGCTAAAATTTCCGGCGCCTGTGGCAAAGATTTCTCTTCGATGGAGATCGGTAACGAAGCCTGACTCGAACCACAACCATTGCTCTGACTTACAAAATATACGCCGGCGGAGTTGACTGAAATTTGTTGAGAAGACATCCCATTTGACCATTCATAGGTACATCCAATGCAACCGTTTTGCACTGTCAGCAATACGGAATCGCCGGGGCAAAGCACATTAGCCCCGACAACTGCAACTTCCGGGGTGTCGGGCAAAGAATTTTGTGAAACTTCAACAGGAGCAGAAGAAATACCCAGGCCGCACAAATTGTTCAATTGTGCTGTATAAACGCCAGCTTCTGTAACTGCAATTGAAGAAGTCGTGGCGCCATTGCTCCAAATGATGCTACACCCTGAACAAACATTGGTCAACTGGAGTGTCACGGAATCGCTAATGCAAAGCTGCGTTGTGCCGACAGGTACGACAAGGGCAGCCGGTGGCCCTTCAAGCTGTGTGATAGTAATAGCTGACGACGTTGGGCCGAGGCCACAACCATTTTCAAATACCGCAGTATACGAACCGGCTTGTTCTACCCAAAGGCTGTCTCCCACCGTCCCATTCGACCATTGAACGGTGCATCCTGTGCAGTTATTCGATACGGTGAGCAATTGGCTTTCGCCCGGACAAATCTGGTTATCGCCATCGGTGTACAGTTCGGCTGAAACGGTCGGCGATGTATTTTCCGAAACTTCGACCACGTTGGACGACAGGTTATTAGCGCAAGCAGTTGAACTGGGATCGAACATGGTAGCCACATAACTACCTCCGGCAGCTACCCACAAGCTATCGCCAACTGCACCATTCGACCAACTCACTTCGCATTCTTCGCAAGCATTTGTGACCCGCAACAATGCCGTTTCGCCGTTACAAAGAACCGGATCGCCTTCCAGTTGAATAATCGGCACGGCAGGTGGTGTTTGAATATCTGCCATCACCAGCGCACGTGGGCCTTCGCACCAACCGTCCGTTTGTATTTCCAAGTCGTACAGATAATAGTAGTTGTTAGCGCCGCCTGTCGAGCCGGTTATCTGAGCTACACCGGCCAATGTATATGGATAGGTAACGCCGTTATTATTTCTGTACAAGCTGGCAGGAGTGGGACACCCGACACGCCAGCCGGCGCCAACCGGAATATCGAAATCCAGGGTGACTCGCTGTTCGCCACTTTCTAAAAATAAAATCCGCTCCTGCAACACTGTTCCTGATGCGTCTCTGAGTTGAAATGTTCGGTTTGAGGAGCCTGAAGCATATACCAATGCCGATTTCAAACGCATAGGTTTTTCTACGGTCAATTGCAGATAATAACCTCCGGTATGGATTGATCCGCCACCAAAGGAATTTGTGGGAGGGCCCAGTTTTTGAATTTGTTGGTACGGGCGCCCTGCTCCAACATAATATGCGGCATCCTGGTTAAGATTTACGGTAAAGGCATCACCTGAAAAAAGTGATGTCCCGCCTTGTTCAGCTGCGTACCAATTTAGTTGTTCGCCTGCCTGCCCTTGGGCATTGAGGGTAAGTTCTCCTTCGCCGCAACGGGCGGCTCCTGTAGCAGTCGGTGCGTTTGGGGCATAAACATTGATTAATCCTGTTTTTACCAGCACATTATCACCGGCAAGGTTGGAAGTACGCAATTCCACACTAAACTGACCGGCGCCGGTGAAGGTGACCGTCGGGTTTTGTTCGTTGGAAGTAGCAGGTGTTCCGCCCTCAAACGTCCATTCCCACAGGTTTGGGTTGTTCTCGGATTGATCGGTGAATTGAACGGTAAGGCTGCCGCAACCTTCTGTCAGGCTTGCATTGAAAGCCGTAACCGGCGGCAGTTGCAAATACAACGGCGATTCCCATAAACCACGGCCATAGGTGCCTGCAAAAATGGTGTTTGAAACATAATTGATTTCCAGCTCATACACGCGCACGTTGGGCAGGCCGTCAAAATAGCCAACCCATTGACCCGCAAGATCGTCGTTGGTATAGGATACAAAGCCAAATCCGCCCACGTACAATCCGTTTTTGCCTTTGTTTTCCCAGGTTGCGCAATATTTGGTACCGCTCGGCAACCCGGCGCCGATCGTAGTCCAGGTCATGCCGGCATTGGTTGAGTGATACACATTAGAGTTTGTAACAATGACGACACGCTCCGGAGTAAGGGGATGTACCGCTATAAAATTGATGGTTGAAGTATTCCAGGCTGAAGTAATGGTTGTCCAGTTTGTTCCGCCATTGCCCGTAGTATACAAATTAGAACCTCTGGCCGCATAAATCCGCTGGTTATTGGACGGCGCCAATTTCAAATGGTTCATATTCCCATTGGCAAAATCGGAAATTTTAACCCAGGAATTGCCGCTGTTCGGGCTTTTCCATACATCCGCGAAAGCCACGTAAATGGTACCTGGCGATTGCGGATCTTGTTCAAAAGGTGTGATCCAGGCGCCATCCACATCTTCCGGTTTGTCAATCCCATTGTAAGAATTTCCCTGGTTGGTGGAACGATACATCGAGCCATTTTGGGAAGTCCCGTAAAGGATATTGGGATTATTCCAGTCGACGAACGACTCCATGCCGTCGGCGCCAAGCCAATCTACCCATACTCTGTTGTTGGTTCGCATCACGCTGGTTCCATTATCTTGTGAACCGCCTGAAACGACATTCGGGTTGGTTTTAGATACGCCAATTTTATAAAACTCACGTACGCCCAGGCCAACTGTTCTGTTTTGAAACGTTTGCGCATGGTCGATACTGGTGAAAATTCCACCATCAGACCCTACGTACAAAGTATTCCCGTAAAATTTAAGAATGTCAATATCTGCATGGTTATAACCGACGCCAAGTGAATTGGCCGTACCGGGTGTCCAGTAAGAAGTTAACTGAAATGACAACCCGCCATCGACAGACTTCCAGGTGTGAATGCCGGCGATGTGTACTTCTTCTGCATTGTCGGGATGCGCGGCAACATCCATGTCGCGTGGCGCTTGACCACGATCATCGTCGCCGGTAGAGCTGTACCCGAAGTAATTGATATCGGCGCCGTCAATGAGTTTGGTGACAGACGCACCGCTGTTTGTTGATTTGTAAAATGCGCCAAACCGGCCACCATTAGCTTCCAGCACATACAAAACCTCAGGGTTCTGAGGCGACACGCCCATCATTTTATAGCTGTTATCAGCTGTGTTGAATCCGGTGATTTCAGTGAATGATGTACCTCCATTGGTAGATTTGAACACAGAAGTGCCGGAGAAATAAATAGTTTGCGGGTCACCAGGTTTGAACTCCACATCATATCCTTTGATATTGCCAACGCCAGCTACTGCGCTCCAGTTTTGTCCGCTATTGGTTGAACGGAACAAACCGTTTGTTTCAGAAACGGCATAAACGATATTGGGATCAACGGGATGGTACAGGATTCGAATCACCTTGCCACCTCCGCTGACATTGCTTGTAGCGACCCAATTTTGCCCAGCATCGGTGGAACGGAAGATTTTACCTCCAGTACTTCCCCACAGATATTGATTGGAATTGTACGGAGAGATTTCAAGGGCATACACATCCACCGTGGAAAAATTATCGGCAATAGGCGTCCAGGTAGCACATCCATCAGTTGTTTTCCAGACGCCGCCGGAAGGGCTGCCAACAATTACGTGTTGCGGATTCTGTTCGTCAAGGCCAATGGAGGTGATGCGACCGACACCCGGGTTCCAACTTGAAGTGGCATTGTAGTAGGTTGGGCCGAGTTGCTGCCAGTTGCCGCTTTGCGAGGAATTCGATTCTGCCAATTGGCGTGTTTTCTCTGCCTGGCGGTACTCGCGTGCGAGCCTCGCCAACTCATTGTTTGGTATTTTAATGCCCTGTTCGTCCAACTCCATGGAGGCAACATATTCCCAACGTTTGAAAGGTTTATAGCCGGTGCCTCGTTCGCGGCCTACAACTTTAAAATAAGCTTCGGCTTCTTGTTGAATAGCTTGAAGCGGATAGTTGCCTGCTTCGATCATACGCAGGTATTCCTGGGCAATCAAAGATTGACTGATAACTGTGAGCAGTAAACATAAAATTAAACGCATAGACAATAAAGGCGGAACTTTTGCTCCTTTTGGTGATACGGCAAATGTATAAAACCAGGAGCATAACCCTCCGCCTTAAGTGCTGTTGCGGCTAATTGTAGACCAAAAAACGTATTTAAACTAACGTGTAATTATCAACTTTTGCGCACCGAATCCAGGCACCAGCAGTTGGTAAACACCCGTTTGCGCATCGGGCCATTTTAACTCAAACCTGTCAACAAATGTTTGATCATCCATATTTTGACTAAAAACTATCCGCCCCGTTGCATCATAAACCTGTGCGATTCCATTGGGCAGACTGGCGCCTTGCGGCAATTGAACCCAGCAATTTCCTGAATTCGGGTTTGGATAAACAGACAACTTCAAATTTTCAGCATACAAATCTTTAGTATCCACATTCCCCAGAACATACGGCGGAGACACCTGGTTACAAAAGCCGCTTACCAATTCTACGGTATAAGAACCCGACCCTACAGGTGTGAGGGTTTGATCGGTTTGCCCTGTAATTTCCACGCCATTTAAATACCAGTGATAAATTGCATTCCCTGGATGAGCCGTTAACAAATTGGTTGATTCATCGTAGGTGATCGTTGGACTTACCACTGCAATTTCCTGTTCAAAACAATAAGAAGCAGCTGCAGGGGAGGTATTGAAACGTATGGTGACTCCTCCGAAACTGAAGGTTCCGCCGGCTACCGGATTTACCAGAAAAACTTCTCCCAGATCATCATCGGTGTCGAGTAAATCATAGTCTTTCAACTCAATCAGATAAGATTGATTGCTCAAAAGCACTGCACATGGGATTACAATGGGCACATCTGCATTATATTGAATCTGCGAACGGTAAACTTCCGTGCCGTTTTGGTTTTTCAAAATAAAATAGACATCCGGATCGCCTTCAAACAACGATTCAAAAAAATTGGCGGATTCATGATCCAATATTTCAATCGTATCCACCATGACCTGTCCTGGCGAGGTTGTTATACACAGTTCAACCTGATAAGTTCCCGACTGTCCGAACACATGCATCGGATTTTTTGCAGCGGATGTTTGTCCGTCGCCAAAATCCCAGCTATAGGTCGCAGCGTCGTTCACTACTGATTCGATCGACATTTGCGCCTGTGAACAAAGGGTATCGTACGATAACCAGAATAATGGCGCCGTATCGCTACCACTTGGCACAAAGGAATAGGTGGCACTGTTTGGGCAACCGTGTTCCCCGGTGACAACCACACTGTAATTGCCTTCATCAGACAATGTCAACACGCTGTCGACTGCTCCTGAAATGGGTTGACCGTTGAGATACCATTGATAACTATATACCTGACCTTCATTGATTGTAGAAGCGGTGAGTAATCCGCCATTGGCATGGATGGATACCGAAAACTGTTCGCCCGAAAAGAAAAACGACCTTCTGGTAAAACTTGAACCTACATCGAAACGCCCGGCCACTGAAAGTTGGTTGGTTGGACTGAACGCTGCTGCGCGTGCTGAATGACCGGGAAAATCCGCGAATGATTCGGCAGAAACCAACACTGGTCCATTAAAATTTCCAACTACCATCGACACCGGATACCGAAGAATTGAGCCAATTTGGGCACTGTCGCCCACGGCCAGGCCAACCAAACCTGCGCCTAAATTAGCTTCCACAAAATCGTAAACTTGTTGATTCCCGGCCATTGGTACGGTCAGCGAGGATACGAACACGCCACTGGAATCGAGCACTTCAAAGTAAGCGTCGAATTGATTTTGCAAGGTATCGCCTGTGAAACTCCGCCCTGCAACCATAATAGCCCCGTCTGCATCTCCTACAATCACTTTTCTGAAATAGGAAGCTCCATATTTATTTTTTACCAGCTCGTCGCGGTTGCGTTTCCAGAGTTTTTGGCCCGACTGGTTGATTTTCATGACATACGACCTGCAAATCACCGCATTTTCAGGATCAAAAATATTGCCCCAGGTACTGTAACCGGTGATCAAAAAATTACCGTCCGGCAAACTTTCGGCATCGTTTACATAATCTACGCCGTCGGTGTGAATTACCGGATTGCCGATCGCCTGAAGGGTATGCGGATCAATTTCCTGCCAAAATATGTTGGAGAAATCGATGGTTAGTCCAGGCGACTCACCTGCGACAAAAACACGACCCGTTTGATCCATGACCAAAGCACGGCCTTTTGAAATAGTGGAACCGCCTGGCGACCAATTGGCGACTTTAAGTACATTCAGTTGCGCATCGAATCGGGCCAAGGCCATTTGTTCGCCATTTACTATCCCATTAAACACATCGCCTACTACCAGAATTTCTCCATTTGGAAGCTCCAGGGCATCGTTAAAAGCACCTGATGTGGTTGAGAGGTAAAAAACTTTAACCGAATCGATCAGTCGTGCCTGGCAATCGAATAGATGGATGGCAGGAAAATCGGCTACCTTGCCCACCGCGCAATAATTGCCGGTGGACAACCTCAGTAATTTTTTTGGGTTATCGTTGTTATGTGCGGTTCCGTAATAATTCAGCTCTTCTTGAGCGTGATGTTTGCCTACGCAAAGCAAAAAAGACAATAAAAAGAATAGTGACTGCTTCATAATAAATTGGTTTAACGATTCACCGCTAGTTTTGAATGATACAAAGGTGCTGGTCAAACCACGGCAGCCGCTACCCGATTTTCCGTGAAATTTCTATATCCCGCCGCCCCTCCATCCCCCCCGGATTTCCGGGGTTATTTATTGGAATACAATTCGTTTGCTTTTTGAATAAGTTGGATCAGTTCAAGTCGATAACCGCCCACATCCGAACCAATGGTTGCTCGCGCACGGCTTTCTGCACGAGAGAAGGATGCTTCACCACGGAATTTCGAATTCCGTAGCAACAAACCGAACTCGGCAACTGCGGAGGCCAGTTTGAAATTGTCGCTCATGGTACTACGATCGAGTGAAGCGGCATTCAGCCGGTATTCCATCAATCGGCTTGGTTGGTCGCCTTGAGGTTTTTTATAACGAAGTTGCAATACCATCAGATCTGATGTCTTGATATTTACACTTGCATCCGGCTTTTGTACCACCACCAATGCGGAATCGATCTTGCTCATAGGCGGCAGTGGCCTACCGGTGGGTACCAATTCATACAAGGCTGTAACGCGGTGTCCAACGCCAAGTTCGCCGGCATCTTTGGTGTCGTCATTAAAATCTTCAGTGGCAAGTATTCGATTTTCATAACCAATCAGGCGATATCCTTCCAAGAGTTCCGGGTTGAAATGCAGTTGGAGTTTTACATCTTTGGCTATTGCGAACACCGTTCCGCCGAATTCTTGCACCAGCACTTTTTTTGCTTCTTTAAGTCCATCGATGTAAGCGTGGTTGCCATTGCCTTTATCTGCCAGGTTTTGCATTTTTCCGTCCTGATAATTGCCGTCACCAAACCCTAAAACCGTGAGATAAATGCCATCGGCCCTTTCCTTTTCGATCAAATGGACGAGATCCTGTTCGCTGCTGACGCCTACGTTAAAATCGCCGTCGGTACAAAGAATGACGCGGTTGTTGCCGCCTGGGACAAAGTTATTCCGAGCAGTTTGGTAGGCAAGCTGAATACCAGCCCCACCGGCCGTACTACCCCCGGCATTCAGCTTAGCAAGTGCGTCTTTAATGGCTCTTTTGTCGTTACCGGGCGTGCTGTTCAACACCAAACCTGCGGCGCCGGCGTATACCACAATAGCGACCTTATCATTCGATCTCAATTGATCGGTAAGCATGTTCAATGATTCGATGACCAGTGGCAGTTTGTCTGCTTCGTCCATACTACCGGATACATCGATCAAAAAAACGAGATTGGCCGAGGGCAACTGGCCCACATCTATTTGTTGGCCTTGCAGGCCCACCAGCATCAGTTTGTGTTCAGGGTTCCAAGGACAGGGAGCTACTTCGGTATTGATTTCAAAAGGATGCGCTCCGGCGGGTTTCGGATAATCATAATCAAAATAATTGATCATTTCTTCAATGCGTACGGCGTTGGCCGGGGGCAACACATCGTCTTCCAAAAAGCGCCGAATGTTAGCATAGGATGCCGCATCTACGTCAATGGAAAAGGTTGAAATATTGCTTTGAGCCGTTTTTTGGAACGGATTTTCGAGGATTGGATCGTATTGTTCGCCGTAATATTCCGGGTCTATGGAATCAGGCGAGGGTGCAGGGCTTCCATCCGAGTATACCCAAATCATTTTTTCTTCATACGTTTCCGGCTCGAAGGCAATTACCAACTGAGGTTGTTCCGAGCGCGGAGTGTGCTTTGGAATAGTTGAAATAACCTTTTGGTTCGCCGGTAGCGGCTTTTTCGGGGCTGCGTGCCTCTTCTTTTTTCCCAAGATACCATATCCTACCACTACCGTTTCGCTCAACGCTGGTTGTGCCGCCATGACGACATCCAGGGTAACTGTTTCATGGTTTTGAACCTGAATGCC
>JAEUUR010000188.1 GCA_016787465.1 Saprospiraceae bacterium
GTTGGGAAGGAGAGGATCAATTGTTTGTTTCCCAAACTTTGGCTGTTCTGCGGGTTAATATTGTTATCAGGCTGTAAAGAAACCGAAATCAGAGAGTTTAAGGATAAATTCAATGGTATGCCATATGGAGAAATTCATAAGGTAGGTTCTAAGTTGCTCATTGCCATGAGCGACCTGAATATTTCAAGAGATAGCAGTATCTTTTGGATATGTCAACTTAGAGAATTTGAAAGTAGTCGAGGACGAAGGGTAGAAATGGTTGAGGTTTATAAAAAATTCACATATGTCGATTTGTTAAAAGACAAGGATTTGATTTTAAGGTTTTTCTTTTATAAACCTGACTCATTAACTGATGAAAAGAGAATCAGCTTTTTAAAGGTTTATGATGCCGCTGTTAATGAATCACAAATCTACACACTAGAAGATTGTAAACCAAACCATTAAAACGCCTTAAATATGGAGTTTTTTTTGCAATTGCTATTTTGGGCAACCCCAATGCTTTGCACTGCCCAAACCCCCTCCCTCGTCAAAGACATCAACTCCGGGGCGTCCGATGGGTTTTCGAAAAAATCCATGAAAATCAACTGTACTTCGCGCTGTTTGGTTGTTAAACCAGCCTGCGGCCAAAGTATTGATTTACAGCGCGAAGTATCAAGGCCACTTTGTGTTGGCTATAAATCACTCCGCGAAATCCCCAAATCCTAAAAATCCGCGATCAAAAATCCGCGATCAAAAGTCAGAGAGCCCGGTCCATTTTTTACCCAATTGTTCCCAGAAGGCGAGCACCTTGTTTCGGGCCGGGTATTCGGAATAAATTTCCTGGCGTCGGATACAATCTAGCACATGACGTGTCGGACTCGATACTTCATCGGGCAGGCTATCGTAAGCAAACCAGGATACGTCTTTAAACTTGTGGGTTTCCAGCGAAGCGGGTTCGCCCATGAAGCGGGTAGCTTTGAAATACAACACCAGCAGGGTTTGGTCTTTGGCGAGCTTGTGGCGGTGCAACACATGCACCAGGGTCATATCGTCGGATTCGACATGAATATCCGCTTCTTCGCTGGCTTCGCGCGCAAGCGCTTCGCGTGCGAACTCGGTTTCTTCCACATTTCCACCGATGAGCGTATACCTTCCGCCATTGCGTTTGCGTTGGCGAAGGAAAAGTAACCGGCCTTTATCTTCCAGGATAAGCCTGACGGCGAAGATTAACATGCTAAAACGGGTTGAAGCGTTGGTTATTCCGCGTAAATGGCGAGCATGGCCAATTCAATGGCCTCATTCTGAGCTTTTTGCGCAAACAGTTCCTTGCGTTTGGCATTGCGCTCATTGCGCAGGTCGCTTTGTGTTTTGCGGTACAAATCCACCTGTGCTTTGTTATTTAAAATTCTGCGGATACTTGCCCAGGTGCCTTCCTGTACGTTTTTAAGTTTGGCCCGGTACAAGGCTGGGTCGCTTGTTTGCAACGCCGCGATTTGGCTCAGGTTTTTGTTTTTGCGTTGCTGGATTTGGTACATCTGTTTGGCCTGATCGGCATTCAGCGCATATTTAGCGGTAAGGGCTTCGGTAGCCTGGCGTATTTCGGCATCGGTGGCCGGGGTAAAATTTTGAGCATTAAGCGTTGAGCTCATCGCAAACAGGGCGAAAAAGGCACATACGAGGGAAGAAAAAGAAGAACGCTTTAAATTCATCATGTGGTATTGAATTAATCGGTCAAAAGTAGGGATACTTTGTCATTGACAAAGGCTTTTCCGCGGAAGATGCTACCCGGCGACGTTCATTGTTGGGTTTCACGTACGGTTTCGTGTCCGATTTCCAATCGCCAACCGGCGCTTTCCACCATAAAACGAAGCAGATCAACCATTTTGCTGCCTTGCAACCGCGCTTCGGTCATCAGGTTGCTTTTGAGCGCCTGCTCCCGGATCATGTCTTTGGCGCGCTGGTTGATCCGGTTGTAGTCCTCCGGCGAAAACGATTCAAAAATGCCTTCGGAAATATCATAATAATCCAGGGAATGGTCGATACTCAGAATCTGCGGCTCCGGCAAAGCGTTCATGTAAATGGTTTTGGTAGCAGCATCGGCTTCTACGTTCATGGCTTCGAGGTCGTACCCGGCGGCCACCGTGGCGCGCACGCGTACCAGCACCTTTTTATCCCAAAAAAAGCTGAAAAACCCCTGATATTCAGAGTAATTGTAAATTTCAGAAAAATGTCCCTCCACGGTGGTCAGCTTGGCTACCGCTTCTATTTTCTCCAGCAAGACGGATGATTCTTCTACCGGATGGCGGTTAGGTTTGAAATATTGCCAGCTCAGATAAGCGCCGAGGGCGAACACGGCCAGTAAAATCAGGGGTTGGGTATAGTTCTTTTTCATGGTTTAATGCTTTTTGTGCTTTCTTTGCTCTAAAAAGAAACCGATCATGCACACCGCGCGAAACGCAAAAATTCATGTTTTTTTATTAATCCTCATCCTTTTTTCTACAAAATCGGGAATCACCCAGACGGATACCCTGCGTCTGATTTTTGCCGGCGATGTCATGGGGCACACTCCCCAGATCGCAAGCGCCGAGGTGGTCAAAAATCAAAAATACAACTACGAACCCTGCTTTCGATATGTCAAACCGATCATTGAAGACGCCGATGTAGCCATTGCCAACCTGGAACTCACCTTGCCGGGCAAACCGCCTTACACCGGTTATCCGATGTTTCGCAGTCCCGACGAACTGGCCGTGGCGCTGAAAAACGCCGGGTTCGACGTGCTCGTCACAGCCAACAACCACTCCAACGACAGCCGGGGCGCAGGCGTAACGAATACCATCAAAACGCTCGAAGAAACGAAGTTTTTACATACAGGCACCTTCACCGACGCACGCGACCGCTCCGCGCACTATCCGCTCATGGTGTATAAAAAAGGTTTCAAAATTGCCATCCTGAATTACACGTACGGCACCAATGGCGTGCCCACCGAAGCGCCCACCATCGTCAACCTGATCGATAAAGACCAAATGGCCAAAGACCTGGCCGAAGCCGTTGCCCGCAAGCCGCATTACATCATAGCAATCATGCACTGGGGATTGGAGTATCAACTCACCGAAAATGCCGAGCAGCGCGACCTGGCCCAGTTTCTGATCAAAAACGGCGCCGACATGGTCATTGGCGCCCATCCGCACGTCGTACAACCCATCCGCAACGAGCAGGTAACCATGCCCGACGGCAGCCGCAAGGAGGCGCTGGTGGTGTACTCACTGGGTAATTTTATTTCCAATCAGCAACAACCCAATACCGATGGCGGCATCCTGTTTCAGGTGGATCTGCTCAAAAAAAGAGGCTCGCCGGAAGTGACCGTGGGCGCTAACGGAATAATCCCTATCTGGCGTTATATCCACAAACCCGCTACCGGGAAAAGCACCTTCTACGCGCTTCCGGTTTCGCGCCTGGAAGCCAACCCCGATCTGGTACCCGGCATGGCTCTTTCTGCACAAAATGCCCTGTTGAAATTTGCCGAGGGTTTGAGAAAACGCATCGGTTACCGTGAAATCAGGCACGACTGAACGCCTTCTAATCAATAAAAAATTCTGCGGGTTCTGCGAAAACTTCTGCGGGTTCTGCGGGAAATAAATCGCCAGATGTATTTACAATTCACTCCACTTGGGCTCGAAGACATAACCCTCATCCAGCACCTAGGAAGAGCTTCCTACGAGCCCTACTACCGGCATATCTGGCACCCCGGAGGCATCGATTGGTACATGGATTTGTGCTTCAACGAAGCCAGCCTTCGAAAAGAACTTTCCGACCCGAACGTGACGTACCTGCTTCCGCAAACTGAAAACGGTGAAATAATCGGCTTGCTAAAATTATTGCTGTTAAAACCCGCTCCCAACCACCTGGAAGACAACGCTCTGTACCTGGAAAAAATTTACCTGATGCCGGCGTTTTACGGCAAAGGCATGGGCCAGTTGCTGATGCAATATGTTTTTGAAACGGCCCAATCACTGAATCGTGCGGCTGTTTGGTTGATGGTGCTTAAAAACG
>JAEUUR010000209.1 GCA_016787465.1 Saprospiraceae bacterium
GACGCTTCATATTTGCTCAAGAAAAAAGCAGTTTTTAAAATTTTGTTCCAATTTTCAAAAACACAATCGTATGAAAAAACTCCTACTGTTCATTCAGTTGTTGATGCTTGCTGTACTCAGTGTGCAAGCTCAAACGACCATTCTTGATTTCGAAGCGCCTGCTACGAGTACCGTGTTTCAATACTTCGGCAGCCCGCTTGACGGTACCCTCAATGAGGTGGTAGCGAATCCCGCACCTTCAGGAATCAACACCAGCAGTATGGTGGGTAAATTTGTGAAGCCTGGAGTGGCAGAAGTATGGGCTGGCGCATTTTCAAACCCCAACCCTACCACACTCGTTGACCTGGCTTCGAATGCGAAAATAGCCATCAAAGTCTGGATGGATCACATCGGATCAGTGACGGTTAAACTCGAAGGTTCCACCAACGGCGGCTCCAACTGGTTGCTCACCCAGGCCAACACCAAAGTAAACGAATGGGAAGAGTTGGTTTTCGATGCCAGTGTTCCTTCCCTCGAAAACCCGTTCGCTCCGGCAAGTAATTTTGTGTACACGCGCGTCGTACTGTTTTTTGATTTCGGCACTGCCGGCACAGGTTCGGAGCAGGTTTACTTTTTCGACGATATCAAAACACTGCCAAATGCGGCCATAACGACTACGATCCTCGATTTTGAAACGCCGGCTACAGGAACTACGTTTCAATACTTCGGTTCTCCGCTTGATCCAACTTTAACGGAAACTGTTGCCAACCCGAATGCTTCCGGAATCAATACCAGCGCCAACGTGTTGAAGTATGTGAAACCGGCGGTTGCCGAAGTGTGGGCAGGCGCTTTTTCAAACCCCAACCCAACTACTCCGATTGATCTTTCAAATGGCGGCCAAATCTGTGTGAAGGTGCATATGGATCACATTGGCAACCTGGCGTTAAAACTCGAAAGTTCCCCGACAGGTGGATCAAACTGGATTACCAAAGTATCCAATACCAAAGTTAATGAATGGGAAGAAATATGCTTCGACCCAACGGTGCCTTCCATTGAAGCGCCTTTTACCACCGCTACCGGTGTTTACGAACGTGTCGTGCTGTTTTTCGATTTCGGAACAGCCGGGACAGGAACAGATGTGATTTCTTATGTCGACGATCTGGTGGTTAAAACCGGCAGTGCGCCACAAACACGCACCGTCAATTTCAAAGTTGACATGAATAACTACACGGCCAATTTCGATAAAGTATACGTTTCAGGTACGTTTAACAACTGGTCGGGCGATGCCAATCCGCTCACCGATCCTGAATTGGACGGTATCTGGGAGGGTAGTATTTCGGTATTGAACGGCGCTTACGAGTATAAGGTTACCCTCGACAACTGGGCTGCACAAGAGGAATTCGCAGGCTTTGAAGAATGCACAAAACGTGATCCTTCCGGCCAATTTGTAAACCGCCTGCTGCTGGTAAGCGGCGACGCCAACCTGCCTGAATTTTGCTTTAATTCCTGTTATGATTGCGGCGACGAAGTAAAAATTAATTTCAAACTTGGTATGAACGGAAATACGCCCAGCCCCGATGGCGTATGGCTCGCCGGAGGCGGCAATTTTGATGTGCCCGGTGGTAAATACAAAATGAGCGATGCCAACAGCGATGGTATTTATGAAATCACGGTTCCCCGGAAAAAAGGATTTTCCTCCTTTTACACTTTTGCCAACGGCCCGTGTCCTGACTACAGTTGCAAGGAAAATCTGACAGGCTTGCCATGTGGTGATCCAAACAATTTCAACGACCGTTTCCTGCCTGCCGTCGATGCCAATACCACAGTCGCTACCTGCTTTGGCGCCTGCTTCACCAATGCAGAATGTGTATCCGGGGTGTCGAATCTGGTGGAAGACGAACAAGTGTTTACGATCTGGGGCAACCCCGCAGTTTCGAACGCAACGATGTTGATGTTTGATCATGCCGCCTACCAGGAAAAGGAAATTCTGATCAGCAATGCCATCGGCCAGGTAGTCGGCCAATGGATGGTATCCAAAGACGCTTCTTATTTTGAAGTTGATACCACGCGTTTTGAATCAGGAGTTTATCTGGTAACCGCTCGTATCGGCGACCGGTTCTTTACCCGAAAACTGGTAAAATAAGTTGACTGACTATCCGCAATTAGGAAAGAGGAACTGGAAATTAGAAATTGGAAATTACACTCACAACCTAATCCTCCAATTTCAAATTTCTAATTTTCAATTTCCGCCATATTGTTTCCTTAAAGCGGATAGTCAATTAAGTTGATTCATGCAGCACGGGGGCGCCCCCATGTTGCCAATCCAATTCCAACCATGCGTCTACTTTACATTTTTCTGATTTGTATCCTTGCAAGCGCAGTGCATGCGCAAACCCAGTTAGCCGGACAGGTTTTACTGTTGCCGGATAACGAACCTGCAATAGGCGCAACGATTGCCGTCAAAGGCGCTGCCGCTGGTACAGTTACGGATGTCGACGGTAAATTTTCAATTACATTACCAAGTGGTGCAACTTCCTTGCTGGTTTCTTATGCCGGCTATCAAACACAGGATGTCGAAGTAGGCACTCAAAAAACGCTCGAAATTCGACTTTCTGAAAGTGTTTCTCAACTCAACGAAGTAGTTGTGACAGGTTATGGCGCTCAAAAGCGATCGAGTATCAGCGGTTCAGTGTCGACTGTGACAGCTGAAGAAATTGCAGAGCGGCCGATTTTACGCGTTGAACAGGCATTGCAAGGCCGCACCGCCGGGGTTCAGATCGCTCAAAATTCCGGCTCACCAGGTAGTGCCCTGACAGTTAGAATTCGGGGAGTCGGCACCATCAACAATGCCGATCCGCTTTATATCGTCGACGGCATTCCGGTGGAAGGGCTTGATTTTTTGAATCCCAACGATATTGAAAGTGTCAACGTATTGAAAGATGCGGCATCGGCGGCCATTTATGGATCGCGTGGCGCCAACGGTGTGGTACTTATTACGACCAAACTTGGCTCTAAAAACAAGGATGGGAAAATCTCCTATGAAGCATATGTCGGTATCCAACGGCCAGGTCGATTAGTAGACCTGTTGGATGCCCGCGAGTATGCAACTTTGCAAAATGAAGCGTATGTGGCAGCCGGG
>JAEUUR010000238.1 GCA_016787465.1 Saprospiraceae bacterium
TAAATCTCCTCTAAAGGCTATTTCTTTATTGTAAAACGATTGTTTGACTAATTTTTACAAAGCATGCTTACCTTTCCCCAAAAGTTATACTCATGAGCCGCAAACTCCTCTCCTTTGTTGCTTTTGTAGTTTTCCTACAAAGCATGCTCCCCGCCCAAACCACCTACACCCCCGATTGGGCTTCCCTCGATACCCGCCCTACGCCCGAATGGTGGGTCGATGCCAAGTTCGGCATCTTCATTCACTGGGGCGTTTATGCCGTTCCAGGTTTTACCAAAAAAGGAAACTACGCAGAATGGTATCAACATGCGCTGGAAAACAACAGCCACGAAGGCCTGGTACGCCAATACCACGAACGCAATTACGGCGACCGCACCTACTACGACCTGGCGCAGGATTTTACCGCCGATCTATTCGAACCCGACGAATGGGCCAAACTGTTTGAAGACGCAGGCGCCAAATACGTAGTTTTAACCTCTAAACACCACGACGGCTTCTGCCTCTGGCCCAACAAACACGCCACCCGCACCTGGGGCATGCCCTGGAGCAGCGATAAAACCGGGCCACGCCGCGATCTGGTGGGCGATTTGTTCCGGGCGCTCGACAAAACCAGCGTCAAACCGGGCCTCTACTTTTCACTGTATGAATGGTTCAACCCGCTGTGGCAATTCGATAAAGAACGCTACGCACGCGAGCACGCAATGCCCCAACTCTACGAACTCATCGAACGCTACGAACCCTGGGTCATCTGGTCGGACGGCGACTGGGACGCCACGCCCGAGCAATGGAAATCGCCGGAGTTTCTCGCCTGGCTCTACAACGAAAGCGCCGTCAAGGATAAAATTGTCGCCAACGACCGCTGGGGCTCTGGCGTGCGGTTTAAACACGGCGGCATTTACACGCCTGAATATCAACCGGATATGGACTTCGAAGACCATGCCTGGGAGGAAAGCCGGGGCATGGGGCATTCCTACGGATTCAACCGCGCCGAAGATGCTTGGGATTACAACTCCACCCAATCCATGATTTTGCACCTCATCGATAAAGTGTCGCGCGGGGGCAACTTCCTGCTCGACGTCGGCCCCGACGAACACGGCAACATCCCGCCTATCATGCAGGACAGGCTCCTTGAAATCGGCAAGTGGCTCAAGGTGAACGGCGAGGCCATCTACAACACCCGGCGCTGGCGCACACCCAGCCAGTGGAGCGAAGGCCGCCGCGACTGGAAACCCGAACTCACCGAAGGATGGAAAACCGGCGGTGACGCCCTGCTTAAACAAACCGTCGACCCCGATCCAGGCTTTGCGGCCAAAGAGGTATTTTTCACCTGGAACCCAAAAACCAAAGCGGTTTACGCCATGTTCCCGCGTTGGCCCAACGACCGAAAAATCACCTTGAAAGGGCTCTCCCTGCCCGCCACCGGCTCCGAAGCAACGCTTCTTGCCACCAAAGAGAAACTAAAAACCGAAAACATCGGCGGCAACCTGGTGATCACCCTGCCGGAATACAATCCGAATAAAATCAAAGTCGGCCACGCCTGGGCAATCAAGCTATCGGGCATGAGCGAATTTGTAGCCAAACCTAAAATCGAAGTAGAATACGACCCTATCACCGTAAAACCTTCGGTGCGCATCAGCTGCCCGACCTCCGGCACGGTGATCCGCTACACCATCGACGGCACGCCCGTTAAAGAAACATCGCCTACCTACAGTGGCCTGATTTTCCCCGATTCCGCCTGCGTAGTGCGCACACGCGCCTACAAAGCCGGCTGGATGGCGAGCCATGAAATGAAACTGGAAGTCAATTCTTACAACTTCAAACCGGCACTGAACCTGCTGCGCGCACCCGCGCCCGGGCTCGCTATGCGCGCGACCACCGTCGACGGCAAATACACCACCACCAGCATACAAACCGGTGAAACGCAAAACACAGCGATTGTATCCGCCATTGAACTCGAACCGATCTGTGAAACCAAGTGCGGTATGATCTGGAGCGGCTATATCAACCTCGCGCAAACAGGCGGTTATCAATTCTGGCTCGAATCCGACGACGGCTCCCTGCTTTACATCGATCAGGAAAAAATCGTGGACAACGACGGCGATCACGGCATGGAAGAAAAATCGGGCATTGCCTACCTGCAAAAAGGCTGGCACAGCATCCGGCTGTTGTATTACAATGCCGGCGGCGGATTTGGCTTAAAAGTGCGTTACGGGCGGCTCGGAGAAGGCAAAAAGGAATTCCTGAGCAACCAGTTCGGACACTGATTTATTCCGGCTTAACCACGGAACTAGAGAACACCCGGCCATCCTCACAGATGACCCGCACCCAGTAGCAACCGGAAGGCCAGGCTGTACAAACCACCGTTTGATCGGTTGGCATTCCGGTTGTCTGGCACATCAGGCGGCCATCCGCGGAAAGCGCTTCCATCCAACGTACATCGTTGATGCCGATGCCCTGCGGCAGCTCGATGCGAAATGCGTCGTTCGCCGGGTTGGGTATGCAGGTAAGTTGAACACCCTTGTCGTCCGGGGAATGTGCCGATACGGTCAGAAAATGATTCAGGCTGAACTTGGAAACCACGGCTCTTTGCCATTTTCTCACGAACCAGGGACCACCCACCCAAACATTGCCCCCTAAAAAATTAGGCGCATAATAGGCATAGGTGCTGTCCATGGTATTGGTCAACAGGGTATAATTCAGCCATTTACCGCAATCGAACAGGTAACGGTAATTCCCTTGGGCATCGAAAGCCGAGATTTGCCAATGCCCCAAAGAATCGCTTCGGAAATAAAAAAACCAATCGCCAAACACAAAACTGTGGTGGCCATAAATTGCACTAAAAGGCACTGAATTAATCAACAAACCTGTTGAATCATAACATTCTACCGTATTCGCACGACGCAGGAAAAAGTTCCGGTTTTTCAGGCAATGCATTTGAATGACGTCTGTTGTAGTGCCATCAAACGGAATTTGATTTAATTCTCCGTTGAAACTCAGGCGATACATCAACTGTCCGGAAGCATTCGTTGTGTAGGAAGCCAGAAAAATCAGGTCGCCAGTTACCGGATCGACCATACTCTTGTTCATGCCGCTGTTGTAAGGCCCTACCAATGGAATGCTCCTTTCCCAAACTAAATCCCAATCATGGTACATTTTAAAAATCGCCTGGTAAGGAAAAACGTCTTGTTTTTCGTACACATAGGCATAAGAACCTGCATGTCCAGGCAATATAAAAGATTCGATTGGATAACCACTCAGCGTTTGAGATTTTAATATATCGAATTGATCATTCAATAGAAAGCCGACATGGTTAATGCCATTACCACCGGCCAATAAAAGATGATGCTGTGCATCTAATTTCATCCAATATGCATCGAACTTAAATGAATCGATAAATTGACCGGTTTCACTCCATTTTGCCAAATAAGTTGCACCATTCGACTGGTGAACCAAGGGAAAGATGATGTTATTTTGAAGGTCAAAGACGGGCGATGTAAAAGCATTTGGAGCGGCTCCCCAATCCGGAGCTAACAACCTCCACCATAACAAGGTTCCATCCGTTGAACATTTGTACATCGTTGATGAAGCAGGGAAATAGGGTAAGGTGTCGTCCGGCGCCTTGAATTCAGTAGTGAAGACTACCAAATCGCCCTTACGATCAATCCCATGCCAATATACATCTACATAGCTAAGTCCAACAGCGCTCGAACGGTGTTGCCAAATCTCTTCCTGCTGAAGCGGGTTGATGGCTGCGACAAAAGCATCCTGGTATGCATACAAATTCAGGTGAGGAAATTTATGCCGCAGCAAATTTCCAGGCAAATACACCATGTTGGAATCAACCACCACCGGCGCCACTCCTGAGAAAACCTGATCTGCCGGGGTTGAAAGTGTGTACGACCAGGTTTCCGTCAAATCGTCCACATCAAGCGCCTGAATAAAGCCCAAGCCCGAGTTCGCCAAAGCCCCGGAAACCAGGTATTCGCCTTGTTCCTGAATAAAATAACTGGGACTAAATCCGCCGGGCGGCTCAATTGTTTTGGTTTCAGCCAACATTCCGGTTTCATCTAACACCCAAATAAAAGCAGCCGGATGACCGGGGATTTGCTCATCTTCCCAACCGGCTACCAAAAGTTGTCCTTGCGGCGTCAATTGAAAGTGTTGAATACGTCGAGGCTCCCAAACCGGCGACA
>JAEUUR010000381.1 GCA_016787465.1 Saprospiraceae bacterium
TGCCCGCGGTCGGCAAACTCGACGTCTTCTTCCGAAAAATCGAGCTCCAGCTCTACCAGACTGGCGAAATGGATCAGTTCGTCGCGCAACACCTGAATTTCTTTTTTGAACCCGCCGCGCAGCTGGTTGAGCGCCACGGTGTGGGCGGCCTCGTTTTCGGAGGCGATGAGGTCGGCCACGGCTTCGGCCTGACTGAGGTCGAGCTTGCCGTTGAGAAAAGCGCGGAGGGTAAACTCGCCGGGTTCCGCGAGTCGGGCGCCGGCATCGAGGCACACTTCGATCACTTTTTGCAGGATGTAGGGCGAGCCGTGGCATCCCAGTTCCACCGTCGGCTGACCGGTGTACGAACGCGCGCCGTGGAAGACGGTAGCCAGTACTTCATCCACCGCCCGGCCGTCGCGGGTTTCGATGCGGCCGAAATGCGCGGTATGAGTGGCTTGCTTGGCCAGTATTTTGCCTTTGAAAACCTGGTCGACGAGCTCAATGGCCCGCGGACCGGAGATACGGATCACACCGATGGCGCCTTTGCCGGGAGGGGTGGCGAGGGCAACGATGGTATCGGAAAGATCGGGAATACGCATGCAGCAAAGGTATGGGTTTTGAAATGTTGGGGAATTCATATATTCCTTATTTTCGCCCCGCAAAACCAAGCCTTATGCTGTTCAATCTTTCCACCTTCAACTCGGTTGCCAACCAATTTATCGCCGAATTGCGCCACCGCGATGTTCAAAAGGACCGGCTCCGTTTCCGCCGCAACCTGGAACGGATCGGCGAAATTCTGGCCTACGAAATTTCAAAAACCTTGGAATACCATATCGTGCCGACGGAAACGCCGCTGGGTGTAGCCGATATGAGCCTGCCCAAACAGCGACTGGTACTGGCTACGGTTTTGCGCGCCGGCTTGCCGCTGCACCAGGGTATGTTGCAGTTTTTCGACCACGCCGACAACGCCTTTATCGCCGCTTACCGCCGCAACCACAAAGACGGTTCGTTTGAAATCCAGCTGGATTACGTGGGCGCGCCCGACCTCAACGACGCCGTGCTGATCCTCGCCGATCCGATGCTGGCTACCGGCGCATCGGTGAATGTGGCCCTCCGCGAGCTGACGCGTTTCGGTATTCCTGCTTCGGTGCACGTCGCATCGGTGATTGCCAGCGCCGCGGGCGTGGAAGCTGTTCATAAAGCGCATCCGAAAGCCATGATCTGGACCGGCGCCGTGGATGAAGAACTGACGGCCAAGTCGTACATCGTGCCGGGCCTGGGCGATGCCGGTGATCTGGCGTTTGGTGAGAAGTTTTAATGTTCAACTGTTTACAAGGAGTAACAAGAGGTACATGAGTTTCAGGAGTTTTTTAGATACTCTTGAAACTCATGTACCTCTTGTTGCTCTTTGTAAAAAAAATGCCAAGCATTTAACTACCCTTCCTGAAGCAAAATCATCTTTTTGATGATCACGATTTGCCCCAGATGGTAGTGCGTATGCTCGATCACGCCGTGCAGGTTCCTGAAGTAATCCCCGTATTTTTCAAGGGCAAAGATTTCATGCAGTTTGCTATCCGGCAGTTGCTCGACGAGCGAGGCAAAGGTTTCCGCATCGGCCCAGACCTGGTTCAGCAACTGCTCCCAATCCGCCTGATTTTGGATCGGTGGAACGTCGAAACTGTATTTGTCGTGCGAATCGAGCGGCTGGTTGTTCAACACTTTGAGCCCTGCGCGGACGTAATAATTGATGTGATAAACCAGCGCAGCGATGGTGTTGAACGACTCGATTTTCCGGGTGGCTTGTTCCCAGGTAACATCAGCCAGGTTGTCTTTTAAGTTCGACCAGGTCCAGTTGCCCCCGAAATGAACTTCACGAAAATTTTTTGCGATTTGTGCGGTTAGTGTCATGTTACGAATGCGATAGGTGCCTAAAAATCATTTCGGGGGGGTAAGTGCGCGCTTTAACGCAACTGCCACCAAGAAAGTTCCCCTCCATTTCAGCTTTCTTTCGGACTTTTGCAGGAGCATTTAAAAGAGGTCATCTCAAAAGTCCCGTAGGGACTAAACATCGGTAGCGCATACGATGCAAAACGAAACCAAAAAGATCTTTGTCACGGGCCCCGATGGGTTGCTGGGCAGCAACATCGTACGGGAATTACTGTCGCAGGGATATGAGGTTCGAGCGATGGTGGAACCGGGCAGAAAACCAGGCACCCTCGAAGGCCTGCCCATTGAAATCGTCGAAGGCGATTTGCTCAACCCCGAACAAGTGCGCTCGCTGATGCAAGGCGCCCGGTATGTGGTGCATGTGGCCGCCTCCACCATGATGTGGCCCGACGACAATCCCATCCAACGCAAAGTCAATATCGAAGGCACCCGGCATGTGCTCGACGCCTGTGTGGCCAACCACATCGAGCGCTTGGTGTTCATCGGCTCGGCCAATTCCTTCGGCCCGGGCGATAAACAAAACCCGGGCGACGAATCCCGCCCCTACACCGGCCATGTGTTTCACAACGATTACCTCGACAGCAAATACCGGGCTCACCAGTTGGTGCTCGAATACGTTAAAAATGGATTGAATGCCGTGATGGTCAACCCGACCTTCATGCTCGGCCCCTACGATTCCAAACCCAGCTCGGGTGCGATGATCGTGGCCGTCTACAAAGGAACTGTACCCGGCTATTCGCCCGGCGGCAAAAACTACATCTGTGTGCGGGATGCCGCAAAAGGCGTGGTGAACGCGATCACTAAAGGGCGCACCGGAGAGAGTTATATCCTGGGAAATGAAAACCTGGATTTCAACGAGGCCTTCACCAAAATGGCTTCGGTGATGGGGGTTAAACCGCCCTCGCTGCGCATACCTTCCCTGTTTATTTTGATCTATGGTTTGTGGGGTAGTTTCATCGCCCGGCTGACCGGCAAGCCGCCGGCGATCAGCTATACCATGGCCAAAATTTCAATCAGCGAATTTTACTACGATTCCTCGAAAGCCGTCCGGGAACTTGAACTGCCGCAAACCCCCATCGAACAGGGTATCCAGGAAGCATTTGAATGGTTCAAAAACAACGGGTATCTTTAGAGCAAGTTTGAATTTCAACCGAAAAAATTTCTGATTTATGTTGCCGCTCGATCTTAACTGGAAGGAAAACGATTTGCTTACGTTCCTCACGATCCTGCTTTCTACGTTCTTCTTCAGCGCCTACTGGTTCATTTTCGCTTCCGAAAAAATACGCGATCGTTTTTACCGGAACTACCCGGGCGAGGAAGGCACCATCCGCCACGTACTGTTCACCAAATACGCCGGTTTCGTGCTGATGGGCATCGTGCCTGCCATCGTTTTTCTGCTCCTTTTTCCGCAATATTCGCTGTCGGACTACGGCATTTCCTTCAGCAAAGGCACCAATCTGACCGCCTTGTACTGGACGCTGGGCCTGGGCGCCCTCATCATACCGATGAACTATTTCGCCGCTCGAAGGCCGAAAACCTTTTCCATGTACCCACAGATCAGGGCTAAAGAATGGGATCTCCCGTTGATTTTGCGTTATTCGCTGGGCTGGTGCGTGTACCTGTTCGGTTATGAATTTTTGTTCCGAGGCATCCTGCTCATTCCACTGGTCGACACCATGGGAATCTGGCCGGCCATCGCCGTCAATACCGCCTTGTATTCGGCTACCCACATTCCCAAAGGCATGGATGAAACCATCGGCGCCGCGCCGCTTGGGCTCATACTTTGCCTGATCACCTTGCAAACCGGCACCTTGTGGGTGGCGTTTTTGGTGCATGTTTTCCTGGCATTGAGCAACTCGCTTTTTGCGCTGAAATTTCACCCGGAGTTTCGCATCGTCTCCCAAAGAAAAAAAGCATGAAGTACTTCGTTACAGGCGGCAGCGGCTATATCGGTTCCTGGCTCGTTAAAAAACTGACCGAGCAAGGCCATTCCGTGCACGCGCTCATACGCGACCCGCGCAAAGCCCAGGCCATCGCCGGCCAGGGCGTGCAATTGTTCCAGGGCGATATCCTCGACACAGATTCCATTCGCCGGGCCATGGAAGGCTGCGATGCGGTGTTTCATTTGGCCGCATTCGCCAAAGTTTGGGCCAAAGACCCGAAGACTTTTTTCGACCTCAACGTCGTGGCTACCAACCGCATCCTCGACGCGGTAAAAGACCTGGGTGTGGGAAGAACGGTCGTCACCTCCACCGCAGGCGTATTCGGCGCCTCGTTGTATGGCCCCATCACCGAGCTGTCGGCGCGCGACCTCGATTTTTTCAACGAATACGAAAGTTCCAAAGCGCTGAGCGAATCCAAGATCAAGGATTACGTGATCGATGGTCTGGATGTGGTAATCGTTTCCCCGACGCGCGTGTACGGCCCCACCTTACACGGGAAGCCGGAAAGCGTGACGATGCTCATCCACAATTTTGTGCACAGCGGCTGGCGGTTTATCCCCGGCGACGGCACCAAAATCGGCAACTACGTCTTTATCGACGATGTGGTGGAAGGCCATCTGTCGGCCATGGAAAAAGGTAAAAAGGGACACACGTACATCTTGGGCGGCGGCAACCACGACTACAACGAGTTTTTCGGACTCCTGAAAAACATCACCGGTATCCGCCGTCAGATGATCCACATGCCCATCGGCTTGCAAATGTTGTTCTCCCAATTGCAACTGGCTAAAACCTGGTTTGGAAAAGAACCGCTAATTACGCCCAAATGGATCGCAAAGGGCAAATACGACTGGGAAGTGGATCCCTCGAAAGCCATTAACGAACTGGAACTGACGATCACGCCGCTGGAAGAAGGACTGCGAAAAACGGTGGAATGGTGTAAACGCGGATTAATCTGATTTGGGGATTTCACAGATGGATTTAGTTGATTTTCAGGGATTTAATGAGGGGGGGAGAAATATCAAGCTACTCGAAAAAAAACCACAGACAACGAAATGTGCCGGTCAGACTTCGCAAAAAGTTGACAAGGCGGGATAGGCTTACGACGGTCGGGCTTTGTGCCATGTGGCCGGACAAGTCAACGGCCGGCAGTGTCCTTGAGATCGAAGCGTAACCCTAAAGAATTTAAAGTGTTCGAGTCGCCGCAGAAATACGTTGCCTGTGGAGATCTTTTCGCTTGCTTTCGAGCGATGCTGCAAAGATACGGACTTCAGAAATAAAAATCCAGCAGGAGGCAAGCGGCTACGGGAATTTAACGTTCACTATAAAATGTCGGCAAGCCTTGTAAAAGCGGCTGGGCCGCGTCCTATTTGTTGGCGAGTTGTGTATAAGGTGAAGCGCACCGTCTTATTTGTTGTTTTGGATCAATGGATATCGCGGTGTTTACAAATAGGACGGTGCGCTGCACCTTTTGAAATGATGATATGCGGTGTTTACAAATAGGACGGTGCGCTGCACCTTTTTACCTAGATGCATGGCCTTTAAAATGTAACTCCCAGCGTAACCGCAAGTCCACGGGTTTGAAGCACCGGTTTATTGTCGTTGTTGTTATCCGCGTCTTCATCGAGCAGGTTGTTCAAACCGTAGTTGTAGCGCAGATCGAGCGTGAAGTTGCTGAAACTGATTCCGGCGGCGCCGATCACGCCAAAATTGGCGCGTTTCGCATTGTCTTCATTGTCGAAGGTGAATTTATCTTCCGTAACGATCTGGCTTCCAAATACAGTTGTTTCAGTATGCGTAGTGCCGCTCATGGCCAGGCCCAACCAGGGCCCCGCAGCCACGTGAAAACCCACCCCGCCATCTTCCGGGTTACCCACCTTGATTTTTGCCAGCACCGGTACCTCCACGTAATTGATCCGGTAGGTGCTTTCGGTTTCGACGCCAAAGTAAGAGTAGGTGTTCCGGCCGCCATTTTGGGTGTACAACAATTCGGGTTGAATACTGAAATGGTCGGTGATATTCAGGTCCAGCGTTACGCCCAGAACGGGTGCAATGATCGCATGTTTTTCGAGGTCGTCTTGATCGATGTTTTCATCTTCTTGTTTCATGGTTGCCAATTGAATGCCGCCTTTAATTCCCAACTGAGAAAATGCAGGAACAGCGCCGAAAAGGACGAACAAAACAGAAAAAAGGGAGTACTTCATGATAAAATTGGGTTTGGTTTCAATGTTAGTGTTTGTAAGCTGCTTCTTGGGAAAGCAGTCGGATAGAGTAGCTATCGACCTTCAAACGCAGGTTGGTTTCTTAAAATTGCCATCTATGAAGCATTTTAAAAGCTTGAGGCAGGCTAAATACCCATCCGGAAATCTTTCACTGCATCCTTGCTGAAGGTGCAACTTTCAAAGGCGCTGCTGTTGCCTTCACCCATGGGCGATTGGGCGCTGATGCCCAGCCAAATGGTTTCCGGATAGTCGTTCCGGTACACACGGGTCACCTGCCAGTTGGTGCTATCCTGGGAATAATAGAACCCTACTTGTTTGCCATCCGAGGATATTTTCAAAAACACGCTGCTTGCGGTGCTGGCATCGTGGTTGTTGTCGTCGGAAGTGCCTGAGGTGCGCACCGTAACGAGCCGGGTGATTTTTCGCTCATCCATTTCATAGGCGAACTTGTGCCACTTGTCGGGATCGACGTAGATGTACAAGGCGCCTGCATCGTAAGTTTGGGTAAATTGAGGGCTAACCTTCGTTACAAATGTGAACGGAGATTTGTTGTCGACTGACGTGAGCAGCATGGGCGCATTGCCGTATTTGGCCGACTGGTTCGGTTCGTTGAAATAGTCGGTTTTGGGGCCGCTTTTCATGATCAGCTTGTTGGCGCCGACTAGCTGGCTGACCGACTTGCCCTGGTTCAACGACTTGGTGAATGAGATGCCGTTGAGGGTGATGGAACAATCTTCGGCCTGAATAGATGGTTTGGAGCAGCCCCCCGCGATCAGCACTGGGATGCCCAATAAGAACAAAGTTTTAAGCATCATAAGTTGTTTTGAAGGTAAAGATAAACCTTCATTTTAACTTATTCCTTCACAGGTGGCTTCGGGCACTCCCTCCAGGTGTAACTTTTATGGACGATTTTCCAGGAGCCTTCATACTTGAGCAGCAGGAAGTAGTCGGTGTAAATGCGCTGGTTGGGCATGATGATTTCCACCTTCGCGGTGCCGGCGTCTTTTTCATAATCGATCGAGATTATCCGGCCGATTCGGTTCACTTTTTCCCCTTTTTTGATGTTGGCAATGTACGCTTCGCCCGAGCGGATTCTCAAACTATCCTGATCCGTCACGGTAAACAATTTAAAATCAGGGTGGAACGAACGCCTAAGTCTTTCCGGCTCGCCGTTGGCCGTGCCTTCGATGTAATCCATCAACGTCGCGGTGATTTGCTCGATGTCGGATTTGGCGTTTTCGGTTTGTGCGTTTATCGAATTAACGATGAGCAGGAACAGGCTGCAGAACAGCAGGCTAAGTGGTTTCATAGCTAAAAATGGAATAGGTTGTTCAAGTAAATTACCAGATATTATTTTTCCTCCTTCGAGTTCGTTTCATAAAATCGATGATTGATTACAGTAAAATTCGCCTGCATCGAATCGGAAAGCCTGCTTAAAAAGTCTTGATAAGGCATTTTTTTCCGACTCCCATACAAGCCAAAATAATCAAGGTTGACAACCGTTTCCTGATTTTTTTGTTCCAACCAAAATTTGAAATAATGATAGGGTTTTCCAAAAAAGCCCAGTGTGTCAGTTCCTTTAAATTTAGGGTCAGGACTCAATTCATATTGAGCGCTAACATGCTGAATGGTACAAACCAAATGTTCTTTTTCGGAGTGCACTCCCGTTTTAGGCTGAACAGTGTATGTGGTAAAATACCGGACTGAATGGAAACAGCATGCAGTAAGTTGAAAGATCAACGTGAAGATAGCTAAGGAGGTCCAACTTATTCCCGAAAGGCAAAAATTGCGTGCTGTTCGCATAGATTAAAATATGGTCTATTGTCTGTAGAAAAGATGAAAGCCTAGAACGATCTTGAGCAGATGATATTATTTTGTTCGGTTGGAATAACGGCCGCTCACAATCCAATAATGTTCCAGTTCAATGTATTCCAGGTCGGTCAGGAAAGACAACAGTTTTTGCCGCAGGAATGCTTC
>JAEUUR010000293.1 GCA_016787465.1 Saprospiraceae bacterium
TGGCTTGCTGGCCGCCGCCATTGGTTTCTTTTTGTACGCCAATACATTTGGGTACAATTACACCCTCGACGACTTTTCCTCCATCAAAGACAACTGGGTGGTAAAAGGCGGGTTAAAAAACGTCGGTATTATTTTTAGTACTGAATATCGTTTCGGCACCTGGAACAGTCCCGGTTCGTTATATCGCCCCATCCCGCTGGCTATGTTTGCTTTCGAATGGCAAATGGCGCCCGACAAACCGTTTATTTCCCACGTATTTAACGTTGGCTTGTATGCATTTACCGGTTGGATGTTGTGGATTACATGGCGCCGGATTTTGGTGAATTACCCACCGGTGTTACCGGCTTTGGCCACCTTGTTTTTTATGGCGCACCCGATCCACACGGAGGTGGTATGCAACATTAAGAGCCGCGACGAGATCATGGCTTTTCTGTTTGGCACCATTTCGATGTATGCGATCTGGAAATACCTTGAAAACAAAAAGGTGGAATGGATGGCTGCAGCCTTGATTTCCTACGGCATTTCGATGTTTTCCAAGGAAGGCGCCATCATGTTCATTTTCATTTTTCCGATGACGCTTTGGTTTTTCACCAATCGGCCGCTGGGAGAAATCGCCCGCATTTCAGCCTGGATGGTGGCTCCGGCAGCGATTTTTCTGATGGTGAGGCATCAGGTGCTGGCAGCACAGCAGTACGATGAAGTGTATTCGATTCTCGATAATTTTATCGTTGGAGCGAAAAATTCGGCCGAGCGCCTGGCCTCGGCATTCATGATGTGCGGTAAATATTTGTGGGTGCTCATATTCCCCCATCCGCTGGTTTGTGATATGGGTTATCCGCAGGTAGAACCCGTTGGTTTTTCAGAATGGAAAGCCGTGGTGGGATTCCTGGTTTACCTGGCTATGGGCATTTGGGCGCTGTTGAATTTTGGCAAAAAACACATTCTTTCTTATGCCATATTCTTTTACCTGATTTGCTTCTCCCTGTTCAGCAACGTGTTTTTCCTCATCGGTACTTCCTACGGAGAACGTTTGCAATACATGCCCTCTTTTGGCTTTACCATTGCCATGGCCTGGGGCATTTGTAAGATGTTCAAAATCGACGACATGGCAAGCATCTGGAATCCGAATGGCAAAGGGAACGGCCTTTGGACGCTCGCCGGTATTATTCTGGCCTTGTATGCGTTCAAAACAATTTCCCGGAACCCTGCCTGGGAAAACAGCGCTACCCTGTACGCTTCCGATTTACCTACTTCTCCTAATTGTGCCAAATTGAACTACCACAATGCCCTCGAAGTAGCCCGGGTTGCTATGGATGAAAAAAGCGGCGTCGTAAAAGACCGTGCCGGACTGGAAAAAGCGGTGGAATGCTATTCTAAATGTATTAAACTGTATCCGGAATATCACGACGCTTTTGGCGGGCGCGGTATTGCCTACTTCCGACTTGGCCAATACGACAAAGCCTTCGAAGATTATCAGGTTTCCCTCAAGCACCGACCAAACAATGCCCCCGTGCTATCTAACATGGGGTATATCTATTTCATGCGCGGTCAACTGGATAAAGCGGAAGAAGTGTACAAAGAATCGATCAAATACGACCCTCGTTTTGTGGACGCCCGCCGTAACCTCGGCGCTGTTTTAGCCATGAAGAAACAGTTTCCCGAAGCCATTCAGCAATGGGAGGAAGGTTTGAAGTTCGAACCGAACAACGCTACATTGCTGTTTTACATCGGCTCGGCGTACAAAGACATGGGTCAGCCGGAGAAAGCAGGCCCCTGGCTGGATCGCGCTTATGCGGCCGACCCAAGTTTGAGGAAATAGACCCTGTTAGTTTTGTTGAAAACGTTCGTCCCGAATAAACGTCTCGTCGGTTAGGGTTTTCAAAAATGCGATCAGGTTTGATTGCTCATCTTGAGATAAAGGAATTCCCAAAACCCCATGCTGTTTTAAGGCCGGATCGAGGGTTGGTGAATCTTTAACCCCGGTGGCATAATGTTCCAACACACTTTCCAGGGTTTTGAACTTGCCATTGTGCATATAGGGCTGCGTTACCGCCACATTTCTTAAGCTGGGCGTTTTGAATTTACCGATGTCATCTGGCAATGAGCTTACTTCAAAACGGCCTTTATCGTTGGTAAATTCACTCAAAATGCCATTGTTTCTGTAAACACCGTCGGTAAACAAGTCGGTGGCATGGCAGGTAGAGCACTTTTCTTTGAACAATTGCAAACCTGCAATTTCTGAAGCATTAAGGTCGCCGCCCTGTTCATTTCTGACATGTTTGTCATAACGGCTGTTTGCACTAACCAGCATGGCCATAAACTGTGAAAATGCCTGCATCATCTGCGGACCGTCGATAGAATCTTTGCCCGGGAAAGCCGCCTTAAACAATTTTTGGTAAAGCGGATTGCGGTTAAGTTTCCAAACCACTCGCGCTGGGGATTCATCCATTTCCAGCGGGTTTTGAATCGGATTGATGGAAATCAAATCCATATCAGGTACGCCGCCATCCCAAAAAAAAGCAGTTTGCCACAACAGATTTTGAACTGCCGGAGCATTGCGCTTTCCAAAAAGACCATCAATGCCGTGACTGGTAGCATGATCAGGATGGCTGAAGGCGGAGAATGATATGTGGCAATCTGCACATGCTATCGTGCTGTCGCGGCTTAAAATGGGGTCATAAAACAGTTGTTTACCAAGCTTGAACCCTGCTTCCGTTACCGGATTTAATTCCAGGTTATAAACAGGCTTTGGAAAATTGGAAGGCAAAAAAACCACTATGTTTTCGTTGCCCTTATCTTCTTTATTGCAAGCGGCAAACCATACAACCAATAAACTGAAAATCAAGAACTTATTCATATTAGGTTGTGGTTGTAGTGAAAAGTATCACGGGTAATCATACCCTGTTGGGGTTGGATGTTAATGTAACTTCTCTGAGATGCCGATCTAAAGCCTCGAAAAAGCAATTGTCAGCGAAATTCATCAACACCCACACCCGTTCAACATGGTTGAATTTGGTTAATCGGCAAGTTTATAAATACCGACTGATTTTTCAGGCACGAGTCAATCAGGTCTTAATCATGGTTATGCACATGATCGAGCGTAAACATATCCGCGTAGTTATTAGCTACTGTAGCAGAGTACGGACCGGCATGCGAAGTTGGATTTAAGGCCACATTGATATTGGTTGGCGATGTGAACATTTCAAGCACGTCAACATACAAGTGGAACACCGGCGCTTCGTGGCTTTTACGCACATGCGCTGTTTCCGAAGTGGTATTGATCGTTACCTTTTTCAGGTTGTTCAGCGTTGGAGAATCCTTGCCACCAAATAAGCCGGTGTGGTACTGCAGCGTGCGCTCATTGGTATTGACATCAATCGGAGCCTGTGGCGATGTGCCTTCTACTTTCACAAAAATATATCCGGCATTCCACGACCAATACATCCCTGCTGCGCCCCCGGTTGGATCCAACACACCTGTACGTTCAGCGGCCGGCGACACGCTTTTCAAACTGTCGACGCCGATTGTAAATTTCACCGACTTATAATTGCCGGCGGGCACATTGCGAAGCGTCAGTTCACGGCTGTCGGCATCTTCGTGTTTGCATAAAAAGTAGCAGTCTTCTTTGGGAACGGTATATTCAGAACCATCTTCATTCACCAGGACGAAATTGCTGACGAAATAGTTGAACGTTGAAAACTGGATGGTATCGCCGTTAGCGGTTACATACTTTGTTCCGAAAACAAGTTCATCATCACCCGCGCGGTTGTCCATTTCAATTACTACATCGCCTAATCCATCGATCGTTTCTGTTTTATCACAAGCGCTCATTCCCAAAACTACGAAGGCGAACAGCGGCAACCATTGAAAAAAAGTCTTATTCATGTTTGTTGAAAAATTTAAATTGTTTGAAAAAATCACACTGAGATCAACGTGATTTTAATGACTTGAGCGATGAAAAACTCTTGATTATCAACTGATTATGTGATCGCGATTTTCACACCACTTTGCGTTGATTAAAAAACTGTTTTGCTATTACTCCCTGCATTTCTCCATGATCTCATGGAAAATATCGTGGGTGGTCGTAATCAAAGTGGTCAGTTCTGTATCAGGTTTGCCTTTTTTCACGGCCTTTTGCACCTTTTTACATTGCTTAACCAGGCGACTCAACACGTCTTTCGTTTCAGCAGGTTTGTACCCCGCCGGCACCGCCGATTTTTTCCATGCAATGGCGCGTTCCACGAGCATTCCCGCCTTTTCCTTCAAGGGCGCCAGGTTTCCGTCTTCCGCTGAGTGAAAAGTAACAGACATCACTTCATGATAATCATGCATCTCCTTCCAGGGCGCTTTTTTGGCGGTTTGTTGTGAAAAAACGACCACAGGTATTGCCAACAGCGCGATAAAAATTGAAATTGAATTTTTCATAAAAATTTGAATTATAATCAGTTAGATTTAGCACTCACGTTTTGAAACACATTTACAGGCGTTGTCGCTTTTGGGCTTTTTTTATTCGGAATCAATACAGCCACGCCTGCACCGAGTTGGTATACAGGTGTAATCAGGCCATCTCCCATTTGGTGCACAGCAGGAAGGCTCCACTGGATATTAAATGCCAGGTTGCCTCTAAAAACCTGTACGCCAAGCGTGGTTGCTAACGCATAGCCGCCGGTTTCTCCTTTCCATTTATCCAGGTATCGGTCTTCCTGACGCCCATCGAACGACAAACCAACTGCCGGTACAAAATTCCAGCGGCGAATAGTTTTTGACCAAAACACCTGCACGCCGGCATTGAGGCGGTTGCCAAAGTGGTATTGCTTTGGATTTTCTGTACTCAAGCGTGCTATGGCATCCAAACTCACTCCCCAGCTACCTTTTCTGATGGCATAAAAACCCGACAGCAAATAGTCGGTGCTGCCGGTTCCGGGTTGGAGGTTTGCGGGAAGTTGCTCGCCTTCACTGTCGGCGATGGAAAAGGTGCCGGTTGATAATTTTACGCCGGCTCCAATTTGGATCGTGTGTTGAAACAAACGTTTGTTTTGTCGCACCGGATCCAATACTGAAAACTGTGCGAGTGCCATCGCATCACCAATTCCGCTGCTTTGGAGCGTCGGCGTAACGCCATTCCGATGGTTTGCAATTACGTAAGGTAATATGCCAATCACCTGTACCCGGCGATGCGGTTGCCAGCGCCCCCAAAGATCAAAACTGTGGTAGGTTTCGGTGGCTAGAAAATCGCCGGTATGGTGTGGGGCTGTTTCAAAACTTTGTACCTGGGTACGCAGGCCGATAAAATGCCTTTGAACCAGGGGTAAAAGACCCAATGTATTGCCCGCTCCGGAGCAGCCGCAAACATCGCAAGCGTACGCAGGTACGAGTGCGCACACGAGTGCAACCCCCGTTGCGAATTGAACGAGTTGTTTCATAACATGATATTTAATGGAAAATATGCCCGGCTGGTAGCCAGTAAGCAATCAACAGACAGGCCGCAACCTGAATAATACAAAAACCTGTGCAGGTTACCGGCAGGCCATATGCAATAGGAACGAACCCATGCGACATGCACGTAACAAGTTTATTTCAGCATTAATACAGGTTGAAAAGATCTTTTAGCAACCGCGGGGAGGGTGAAATACGCCTAAATCAGCGAGCCGGTTGTAAAGTTGGTGAACGACCGATCTTACAGGCACGTTTGAATCTTCCAAACTAAAAGTTGCCCATGAAAACGCATCGTCTAACAGAAAAATCAACTCCGCATCTTTTTTTAGAACCGGAGCGGTCGATTTTGACTCTGAAGGTTGATCGGGTGCTGCGGAAAGGTTCTTTTTCAGGTAACATTTACCATCACAATGCTCCTCAGGTTTGTCGCGGTTTTCGCAAAGCACGGCAGCGATATAGGCATGGTTGCCAAACCAGTAAACCACAACACCAAGGTTGTAGAAACTTTGGTAAAGCATCATGGTTAATAAAAGGAAGGCGCCTATTCGCTTCATAAGCGCAAAGGTCGGAAGTTTAAATTGAGTTGCACAACTTTAAATCAATTTCGCAGGTGATAAAAATCACTACCAGGCTTTACTCTTTGAAAATCAGCACCTTGCGCGCCCCGGGCTGAGCCATACCCCGATACATACCATCCGAATTAAACGGCATGGAAATTTGTCCGTTTTTATCCACGGCGATCAGGCCTCCTTCCCCACCCTTTTCCACCAGTTTTTGGTTGACTACATATCCGGCTGCGGTTTCCAGCGATTCTCCTTTGTACACCATCCGCGCCCACACGTCGTGCGCCACGGCATACCGGATAAAAAACTCGCCATGCCCCGTGCAGGATATCGCACAAGCATCATTCGATGCATAGGTGCCCGCGCCAATAACAGGTGCATCGCCCAGGCGGTTCCAGCGTTTGTTGGTCATTCCACCCGTGGAAGTACCTGCCGCCAGATTGCCTTGCCGGTCCAGCGCCACACACCCCACTGTACCAAACTTATAATCGGGGTTAACTACCGGCCCTAAATCGCCGGTTGGGCC
>JAEUUR010000323.1 GCA_016787465.1 Saprospiraceae bacterium
AAGTTTACCGTTGATTGCAGAAGGGTGTAAAAGCATCGCATGTTGTATACCAAAGTTCACCGTAGTCCATGTTGGGTACAAACAGGGACTCTATTGGTTGTCAGACAATGCATTACCTTCGAACGAATACATTTTTTAACCACGATTTTTCATGAAAAAACTCCTCCCATTTTTGAGCATTTGTATGCTCTTCCTACACTGCACCCAGGCCCCCGAAGCTCCCAAACTCGACGTTGAAAAGGAAAAAGCAGCCATACAGGCCGTAATCGCCAAGGAAACCGAATCGTACTACAAACAAGACTTCGAAGCCTGGAAAAGTACCTATCTGCAATCGCCCGCTTTTCGCAAGTTCGGTTACTGGGAAGGCTTCCCGGAAAAGATCACCTGCATCATCGGCTTCGATTCACTGGCAACGGAAAAGAAAAAACAATTCGACGCCAACGAAACGCTTTGGAAAGGCTCAACCGAAGAGCGTTCCAACGAACATTTCCGGATTACACAGGATATGGCCTGGTACACCTTCGAGCAAAATTCCTATGAAAAAGATACCCGAAAATTCCTGGGAAAATCGCTGGAAACCCGCATTCTCGAAAAAGAAAACGGCGCGTGGAAGATCGCCTACCTAGGGTATCATTATTACCCGTTTGAGGAGGAGAAATAATGCCCAGTCATTTCCCGGATTGAAGTGTAACCCCCGGCTTGTCGGCGTTGTCTAAATTGGTTTTACAACGTGAAATCAATTTAAACGATGAGGAATTTTTTGCTGGTGTTAGGGCTTTGGGCAACAGGTACGGTCGCCAACGCACAAACAACATTTGAACAACTGGACGAACTACTGACCGCCTATGCCAACTCCCACCAATTTAACGGGACGGCGCTGGTAATGAACAGAGGCGTATTGGTGTTGCAAAAAGGTTACGGACTGCGCAATGTAACAGAGGAAACCAAAAACAACGCCCACACGGTTTTTCAAATCGGCTCCGTCACGAAACAGTTTACCGCCCTTGTTATTCTAAAACTGGCAGAACAAGGCAAATTGAAACTAACGGATCCTGTGAGCCGCTTTTTTCCCGATTATCCCAAAGGCGAACATATCACGATCCATCACTTGCTGACCCATACTTCGGGCATCTACAACTACACCGATAACGGCGCATTCATTCAATCCTCCTCCTCCAAACCGGCGAGCCGGGAAACGATGATGGCGCTTTTCAAAGACCAACCGACGCAGTTCGCGCCGGGCAGTGATTGGGCGTACTCCAATTCCGGGTACCTGCTGTTGGGGTATATCATTGAAAAAGTGACCCAACAGCCTTATGAACAGGCAGTCAGAGCCCTCATATTTAAACCCCTGGGGATGAAAAACAGCGGCTTCAATTTCGCCGGATTAAGCACTCCGAACAAAGCGGTCGGATACATTTCCATCCAGGAAAATCACCGGGGAATTTCCGTCGACTCCACCGTGTCGTACGCCGGAGGAGCTATTTATTCCACCACCGACGACCTTTTAAAATGGCATGAAGGACTCCTGAAAAATACCCTGGTGAAACGCGCAACCCTCGCAAAAGCTTTTACCCCCTACAAGAATCAATATGGTTACGGGTGGGTGATAGACAGCTTTGTCGGGAAAAAAGGCGTTTATCACAACGGCAGCATCATGGGCTTTACGAGCAATATTTACCGCATCGAAGAAGACAATGTGTGTATCGTATTGCTAGGCAACAGCAGCACTTCAAAAATCGATGAGTTGACCAAAGGCTTGCTATCCGTACTTTATAACAAACCTTATTCCATCCCTCGCGAACCCAAAGCCATTGCGGTGAGTTCTGAAGTGGTGAGGCAGTATTTGGGCACGTATGAGTTCACCCCACAATTCCATGCCGCGATCCAGGTGGTCAATCATCAGGTTTACGCAGGCAGGGTAGGCGAAACCCAAAAACACTTGCTCGTGCCGATCGCGCCCCATCGATTTTTTATCAAGGATGTAGATCAGGAACTTGAATTCGTAGGGAATGAACACGAAGGTTTTAATAAAGCTATTTTGCATACCGGAGGAGAACCCATGGTTGGCACCCGTATTGCACCGTACGAGCCCACGCTCGCCGATACCATCGCTGCCTTGGACAAGGCCCTGTTCGAAGCCTTCAATCGCCGTGATTTGGAAAAACTGCTCGGCTTTTTCTCCGAAGAGCTCGAGTTTTTTCATGATATCGGCGGATTGAGCAACTACGAAGCCAATAAAAAAGCGTTTGAGGAAAATTTTAAAGCCAATCGCCCGATACGAAGGGAGTTGGTGGAAGCAAGCCTGGAAGTATACCCGGTGCCCAATTACGGCGCTATACAGGTGGGTGAGCATGTCTTTTGCCACATGGAAAACGGGACCGACCACTGCAGTACCCTTAAATTTGTACACGTCTGGCAGAAGAAAAACGGCCAATGGAAAATCACCAGAGTGGTTAGTTTTGCACATTGATTCAAACAAATCGCCTTTTCAAAGCATCAAGCTGTATCCATGATGAACCAGGGCGACCAGACCACAACGATTCACTATGCAAAAATTCGTCTGCCTGTTGCTGATTTCCCTCAGCCTGGTTAGCTGTTCGAACAACCACCCACCGACCACCGAAACCAATGCAAACGCCAAGGATGGTTTGAAGCAAAAATTCATGCCGGCGCTCAACGGCGCATGGGTGCTAACCGATTATATCCATGCCTTGGAACAAACCAAATCGCCCCTGAAATCGGCCGATCAATTGAAAGGCGTCGTGGGTATGGTGATTAACGCGACTACTGCATCCGACAGCGTCGTGGCGCCTGCCAGCTGGAACAACCACGAAGGGTATGAATTCACCATTTATTTTTCCGCCGGGCAAAATCCAGGATGTCTGAAGACGAACATTACCGACATCGAGGATAAAACCAACTACTTCGAAATCGGGCTTGAAACCACCGAAAATCAACCATCCCTGGTGCTCTATCATTACAACAAATCCCACCAACTGCTCGATAAAAAAGGCTTCACCAAGGTGGTAGACAAACAGGCCGATAACGACCCCGCCTGGGGCATTCAGCATGTGGCCAATGAAAAACTATTTGCCGGCAGCTATGCGCTGGTCGATAACAAAAAAGCCTCCACGAACGTAACCTTTACCAACGATGGAACCATTGCCGGCCACCCGGTATTTAAAACCTACACCGTACTCACGGATTTTTTGGGAGGTCCTGAATCGGTACTCGACGGAATTACATTCAATATGGGTGAGGAAAATTCAACCTGGTTGTCGTTTAAAATAGAAGCCGATGCGATTTATCTTTACAACATAATCGGCGATGTGGAAAATTATGAGCCGCTGACGCTGGGCAAGGTGCAGTATAAACTGGTAAGGCAATGATGGATTGAGTTCAGCCCCTTTTTGCTTAGAAATGTATCAAGTAAAATTATGGAATACCATTTGAAGTTGAGTTGGGCAAGCACACCATAGAGTCATTACTACCGGTTTACTGAAACTCAGAAAAATTTTGCGTATAACGCTTTTGAGTTTTTAACCTAGATAATTTTAAAACAGCAGGCACATCTAACAATATTCCAGCGGAGAATCCAATATTGGGAGACCGGCTAGGAGCGGAGAATCCAATATTGGGAGACCGGCTAGGAGATGAAGTATAAATCGGTGACCCAATGTTTAGCCTTATAGGAATAATAAAAGGGAACAATCTGATATTAACACCGAACCCCATTAAAGCGTAAGGAATATTTCTTTTTGAAGCATTAGAAATTACTTCGGCATAAGTTTGTACTGGTTGTTGCCCCAAATTGTTGATTGCCTCTTGATATCTTTGCTCCAAATTTTGATGTTTTTTGAATTTTGTAAAATAGGTTTTAGCAAAAAAGGCGGAAGATAAGTTTTCCTTAAAGACTGGAACCTCAAATTCGAACCCTAGACCATTTTTTATTTCATTTAGATTATTGTATATAAATTCGTAGTATTCATTATTGACAGTGTTCAATAAAACGTAATCTTCCGAGAAAAAATAGCTTCCAGATAATGAATGATAGTAGGATAAAGATATATATGGAAGTAACCTCAGTTTGAAATCAATTACAGAAAAGTAGGTAATTGCAGCATTTCTCTTTTTAATTATCGTATTCTCTAAATAAATTGTAGCAGGATAAATACTTGGACTATATAAAAACTCTAGTGTTGAGCCTATTTGAATCGGCGAATATGTTGAAACGAATATCGATTTGTCAATTATTGAACTACTCAAACCATCAGAGTTAAGTTGTATACGGTAATCATATCTTGTTTTGCCAAGGTATTTATTGGTTAATGTAGATAGGTTATAATGAAATGTAATTTTGTCGACACTTGTATTGCTATCTAAACTGTAGATCAGAATACTCGAATACTTGTTTGAATCAATAATATTTAATTCCTTGGGATTTATCTGTGGGTTTGGGATTGGCTTTCCGGCCAATAAGCTGTTTATCTGGAAAGCATTTTCAGAAGCGAAATTTGAAGCTTTATATACAAACCCAAAGTTGTCTTTGTGATCTAATCGATCTTCTTTTTTAAGTAGAAATATCGACTTTTGATCAATGAAGATATCGACGTCAGATTCGAGGGGTGTAATAATAGGCCTGTTGATAACCATTACATCAGTAGTAGTGTACGTGCTAGAGTTTACTTCATTTTTTGTGCGCAATTGAAATTGGTAGCTGCCTTCTTCCGATAGTGCTATTTTTATTTTATTCCCATTTTCCTCAATGTATTTGGTTCCTTGCTGCGGAGTAATAGTCCATTCAAATGTACTAAAATGATCATAATCAGTCGTCTTCGAATTAAATCTAGCCTCAAGGATAATAGTATCCCCACATGCAAACCAAGGCATTAATCTTTTATATGTTTGAAAATTTTTGATTGGCTTTCCATTGATCAAAATATCTGCTTTAGGGGCAATGAATGTCTCTGGAAACAATTTATAAATACCGTGTTCTATGTCTTTTAAGTAATTGGCGATCTTAGGGTTGATAAAATAATTACTTGTTCTGAAGGGACGTTGGTTGTTGTTTGGAAACGTAATGATGTTTTTAGATTCAGTCGCATTTGGACTACTTTGCCGTTTATACAGATTAAATTGATATTCAATAAGCTCTACTAGTGGGTTAATTTTGATCTTCAAAAACATATCGTATTTAGATATTGCTGCCGAAGTCGCTTCGTCGAGGAGTGAAGTGCTCAAATCTACCAATAAACCGTTACTTGACTTGACTAAAACCCTTGCTGTAGTGTTAATATCCTGATTGTTTTCTTCAATCCTGCTCAAATTTACAACGTTGTCAAAAAAAAACTTACCGCTAGCAGGGTCTTTTATATTTCGAATGAATTCCTCAATATGTGTCATCAAATAATCATCTCCTTCAACAGCAATTACCAATACTCTTTGAGCATGCAGAGAGGTGGTGGTTAGCCAAACACAAAATATTAAATTTATAGTATTTTTTAACTTGAACATAAAGCTAGTTTAGATTTAAATGTGTCAATGTTTTTAAGTAAAATGTTGCAAATTTCATTGTTTATCACCTCTTCAATTTCAACCTTTCGGCCAAGTAGTCCACCTTTAATCCAAAAATCTTTAGTGTCAAAAGTCTGACATTGTTTACGATTGACATTGATAGTAATAAATCCCCCAGAAAAAATTTGGGTGCCATCCCCTTGAGGCTCTAAAGTACCAGTATGTCCAAAAGTTACTTGAAGTCTTCCATTGATTTTTTGGTTTAATGCAACGGATTTGATTACATCCGCAACAATATTCTGTTCACAACCGTAGATTTTAAGCTCTAAAGGTGTCTGAGTCTGCGTAGGCACAGCTTCTTTCTGTGATGGTCTTGGCGTACTGTTTGTATTGTTGTCCACCTCAGGTTTGTCTTTATTCTGAATCGGTTCGCCGCTTGATGAAATTCCCAGGTTGTAATAAATAATGACTAAAAGAACACCCGTCACGATAGCCCAAAAGGCTTGTATGCCGTGTTTAATAAATTCTTCCTTTATTACTTTTTTAGAAGACATGGTTGATCTATAAATGTGTTCTAAGAGGTGACTACTTTGGACAAAATTAATATTACTTTCAGTTATTAACTAAAAATTGAATCATTATAGTTCAAACATTGCAAAGAAATTCGTTTTAAGGATTGGTTAGTCAAAAATAATATTTAAAATGACTATCCGGATACGGTACCCCATTCATACTGAATGTCAAAGCAGCTCGTTCCTACAGGACGAAGTGATAATCATCGGCAATTTTTTGTAGTTTACGACAGTGCTGGGGTACAGCATGCGAATAGTCATTATATTCATTATGCCTCTATCATTCACTTTAAACATAAGTCAAATTGGAATTTAAATTCTGTAATTTTACTTCATGAAATACACCACTTGCTTTCTGAGTTCAATTTTTCTCTCCCTCCTCGCGTGCGCGCCTGCGAAAAAAACACCCGCAAAACCCTTCTCCGGCAACCCCATTTTCGAAGGTTGGTATGCCGACCCGGAAGTGCGGTATTTTGAAAACAAATTCTGGATATTCCCCACCTACAGCGCCAAATACAACCAGCAGGTGTACTTCGACGCCTTTTCTTCCGACGACCTGGCGACCTGGGAAAAACACCCGCATATCCTCGATACGGCAGCGGTGAAATGGGCCAAACGCGCCATGTGGGCTCCTTCCGCCGTTAAAAAAGGCGGGAAATACTACTTTTTCTTTGGCGCCAACGACATCCAAAACGACCAGGAACGGGGCGGTATCGGCGTAGCCGTGGCCGAACACCCGGGCGGCCCGTACAAAGACTTGCTCGGCAAACCGCTGGTCGACCGCTTCCACAACGGCGCTCAGCCCATCGACCAATTTGTATTTGAAGACAAAGACGGGCAGTTTTATCTGATCTACGGCGGTTGGCGCCATTGCAATATGGCCCGGCTGAACGACAATTTTTCCGGTTTTGTGCCGTTTCCCGATGGTAGTTTGTTCAAGGAGATTACCCCGGAAGGCTATGTAGAAGGCGCTTTTATGTTCATCCGCAACGGCAAATACTACTTTATGTGGTCGGAAGGCGGCTGGACGGGCCCCGATTACAGTGTTGCTTACGCCATGGCCGATTCCCCGACCGGGCCTTTCCGGCGCATCGGCAAAATACTGCAACAGGACCCGAAAATTGCCACCGGAGCAGGACATCATTCAGTGTTAAAACTCCCAGGCAAAGACGAGTGGTACATCGTTTACCACCGCCGCCCGCTTGACGAAACCGACGGCAATTCGAGGCAGGTTTGTATCGAACACATGTATTTCGATCAAAACGGGCGCATCAAGCCGGTGGTATTGACGAAAGAGGGCGTGGAGGCTGTGCGGAAGTGAACCTTTTAAAATGACCCCTATGAAAAATTACCTCCTAATTGCATTGGCTTTTGCTACCCTAGTTTTATCGGTTTTATTTTGGCAGGAAAAGTCGAAGGCGGCATCTTATCGGGCTGATTTAGACCTGGCTGCCAATTTGATGATGGTGGAA
>JAEUUR010000332.1 GCA_016787465.1 Saprospiraceae bacterium
TCTGATTTCCTGAATCTGCTTTTCAATGTCTTCTTGATCGAATTCTGCAAATGCTTCCTTTAATAATTCGGCAATCGGAGTTTCATCTTTCGGCGTCGTGTTATCGGAGGCAGGAACGGCCCCGTTCCTCGCTCGCGACAAATTTTTATGATTGACAATGGCGATTTTCATAACTCATGAATTTTGGGTGAAATAATGGTGAAGTTTTTCCAGCCCGCGTTTTTTGTGGCTTTTTACGGTGTTTTCGTTCATGTGAAGTTCCTTAGCAATTTGTACAAATCGCTTTTCTTGGAAAAAGTGCATATAAAGCACGATGAATTCTTCTTGGCTACATTCACTCTTCAGGGCTTTAACGCAATCATCTTTTCCGACACGGTTCAAAAGCGTATCGAGAAATGAAGGTTCAGCAGTTTCGTTGTTCGACTGAATATTGGTGTAATAATGTTCAATAGCAGGCTTGGCTTTAGCAAGTTGTCTTTTAATGTCCAAGCAAAAATTGCGAGCTACTGTTCCCGCATATTGGACCAGTTTGTTTTGTCCAATGTTGGGTAAATTGGTGAACACTACGTTAGTGGTGAATTCCTTTACTGTGTTCAGATCACAGTTTGTTTTGATGGAAGGGAATTTGTTGTAAACCTTTTCAATGGGTTTTTCCAACTGGTACCACAATCTCCACCATTCCGGCGGCCTTTCAATTAGCACCGCCGATTCCAACATCTGATTTTGTGTCTGTGTTAATGCGGCTTTCATATGTGCAGTTATGATTTATCTTATAGGGCCGATAAAACGTAATTCGGTGCACATTTAATGTAAAATATTTTTTATTCGTTTTTTATTTAATTGATTAACAATAACTTATGGTATCTATTTTTTTTATTTCCGACATCGAAATTGCCGAATTAAACCCATCAGGGAAATTCAACCATCATGCGTACCTACATTCTTTTATTCATCCAGGCCTTGGCCTTCGCCGGAACGGCGCTCACTCAAAACAGCATTACGAAAGACAGCACCGCGCATGGGAAACTCCAAAGTTCCGATGCACGCATTGTTCACATCCTCAAACACCCTGAAAAAGGGAAAATGGTGTACGACCCGGCAGTGAATGTCGAGCCGATCGACAACTACATCAAAGCAGGTTATCAATTTGTAAAAACTCAACGCGTTTCCTCTGAGAAACGCGAAAAAGGTCGGTTTTGGAAAGGCCTTAAGGAGGCAGCCAATGCCGTGGAAGCATTTGTAACGATTATCGTGACCGTCAAGGATGTGTTTAAAAAAGACAAACCGGAAGAACAAACAACCGCCGCCGAATCCGGCAAACCTTACTTAGGTAAACCAAAGTCATCTTGAGTTCATAAACTCCGGGAAACCTGACGCCAAAATTCCACCGTAAAAAAGTTAGCCGCTTGATGTATATCAGGCGGCTTTCTTTTTATCCATATATCCCAGAAATATAGTAGCAGAAATTAACCATTCACCTCCGGCCGCATCTGCGGAAAAAACAACACTTCCTGAATCGAACTTTGCCCGGTGAATAACATCGACAAGCGGTCGATACCGAAGCCGATACCTGCCGTTGGCGGCATGCCATACTCAAGCGAACGAAGGAAATCTTCGTCCATCGCCATAGCTTCTTCGTCGCCACGGGCAGCCAGACGCAGCTGATCTTCAAAACGCTCGCGCTGATCGATCGGGTCGTTTAATTCGGAGTAAGCATTTGCCACCTCCTTGCCGTTTACGAACAGTTCAAAACGCTCTACCAAGCCGGCCGCAGAACGGTGCTTCTTGGTCAGGGGCGACATTTCAACCGGGTAATCAATCAAAAATGTCGGCTGAATGAGGTGTTCCTCCACTTTTTCACCGAAGATTTCATCAATCAGTTTGGCTTTGCCCATCGATGCATCGATCTCGATATGCTCTTTGCGGCAGTAACTGCGCAATTCCGCTTCATCGGCCTTTTCAACATCGATGCCGGTGTATTCGCGGATCGCTTCGTACATCGTAAGGCGGCGGTAGGGGCCGGCAAATTCGATTTGATTTTCTCCAACCGTCACCTTCGAGCTTCCGTTGGCATTCACGGCGCGGGCCACGCGTTCAAGCATTTTTTCCGTGACGTCCATCATCCAGAAATAATCTTTGTACGCCACATAAAACTCCAGGGCCGTGAATTCGGGGTTGTGGGTGCGGTCCATACCTTCATTTCTGAACATCTTGGCGAATTCATACACCCCGTCGAAACCGGCCACGATCAAACGTTTGAGGTACAATTCGTTGGCGATGCGCAGGTAAAGCGTCATGTCCAGCGTGTTGTGGTGGGTGGTGAACGGGCGCGCCGCCGCGCCACCGTGGATGGGCTGCAGAATCGGCGTTTCTACTTCGAGCAAACCCAGTTCGTCGAGGTAGTTGCGCATGGTTTTGATCATTTTGGTGCGTTTCAGGAAAATCTCCTTGAATTGCGGGTTCACCGTCAGATCGACGTAGCGCATGCGGTAGCGTTGCTCCGGGTCGGTGAACGCATCAAAAATATGACCTTCCGCATCTTTTTTAACCACCGGTAAAGGGCGCAAAGCCTTGGCCAGGAATTTGAACGACTGAACATGCACGCTCACTTCGCCGGTTTTGGTTTTAAAGGCGTAGCCTTTCACACCGACATAATCGCCCAGGTCGAGCAATTTTTTGATCACTGTATCGAACATCGGCGCCTCATCGCCTTCCAGAAAATCGTCGCGGCGAACATAGAGCTGGATACGCCCGCTGGAATCCTGCAGGTTCATAAACATGGCTTTACCTGCTTCGCGGCTGGCCATGATACGGCCGGCAAGGGATACTTCCTGGTAATTCAAGCGGTTTTTAGTGCCGTCTTCCAACACTTCTTCCTGGTAATTGGCCGTGATATCCGATGCAAACGCTGTTACTTCAAACAATTCGGCAGGGTAAGGCTCGATGCCCATTTCACGCAATTTCGCCAACGATTCGCGGCGGAGGAGTTCTTGTTCGGTCATTTCTAATTATTCCTGTGGTTGTGTACTTCGCACTCTTTGTTGTTGAAAACAGCTTGCGTTAGTGCCTGGTTTTACAGCGCTTTGTTTAGCACTACCGGGTTGCGTTGACTGTAAATCGGCGCAAAAGTAGAACCTTTAGGCCACAGATTAAACGGATAATGCAGAATAGGTGGATTATCCGTGTAATCTGCGGCCGAAAATCAGGCAAACTGGGCATTAAAATGAAACAGCCAAAGCAGTTGTAAAGGCGAAGTTGGAGGTTTGGGCACGTCCGTCGCGCACAAACAGTTCATCTTTTGAAGAGAACCCGCGTCCTTCGATACGCCATAACACCTGGTCTGAAAACTTGTAATCCAGGTTGCAGGAGTAACCGAATATCTGAAATCCGTTGGGCGTTCCGGTGCTTACAATCACGCCATCGGGGTCGTTATAATATTCGCCGCGCACACAGACCGAGAGTCGTTCGCCGGGCGTAAAACGCAACAAGGCCACCGGATTGTACCACACGTTATAATCGCTGCTTCCTTTGGCTTTTTGTTCTGCTCCAACATCAAAGCCCAAAGTGAGGCCAACTTGCTCCGAAACCTGAAAAATCCCATAGAAATTATGGAAATAACGCATTTGCCGGCTCACATCGGGCTTGTCGCTACCGATGAAGGAGCTGCTGTTCAATGTGATTTTATCGTTGGGTTTGTAGGTGATCTGGTGGCCGAATGCGGGCGTGGAATTGCCATCGGGGCGTTGGATGCGTTGCCATCCATTGAGCAACAACAGTCCTGCATACCACTTATCGTCGTCAGAGCTTACAGACAACCGGGCGCCGCTTTCAAAATAGGGGGAGGTTTCAGCGATCAGTCCGCGCGTAAGTGCCCAGCAATCTTTACCGACCGCGCTTTCAAAACCAATATGAGAAGGCAAAATGCCGGCATCCAGCCACAGGTTGGCTTTTTTCGACAATTTTACACCTGCATTGGCTTCGAACACATTGCGAAGTACGCCCGGTTCAGATGCCAGGTTGGCATTGGCGTAGGTGCCCGCCATCAGGGCCAGATTAGCACGCACATTTTCTTGATTCAGGGAAGCTTTCAGATAGCCCAGGTTAAGGTTGAATTCATTATGCCGGTTGTGGGAATAAATGAAATAGGGGCGGGTGTTGTTGTCGGGCTCGTTAAAATCAAAGGAATAATAGGTTTCTGCGTAACCCGAAATGGAAACAGGGTTTGTATTTTCTTGGGCAGTTAACCATGAAAACGATAACAAGAGGGCAAAGAAAGAAATAGAAATCTTTTTGGTGGGTTGCATGATAAAAGGGTGTTGGTGAAAAGACTTGCAAAGATATATTCACATAAACGGCAAAATCGTTGAAACCCTACCCGCCAAATCCGCACAATCTGCGGAATACCTTAAATCTGCGATAAAAAGACCGGCGAATCTCCCTAAACTTGCCTTTAAAATCGATGAACACCATGGCCTACTGGTTTCGCAACAATTTTCTCCTCTTTTTCTTCGGCATTTTCGCTTTTATCGGCACCATCATGGGCATCGTGGCGCTGTGGAACTGGATTGATTATGCCCGACTGACCAACGAAGGCATCCACACCCAGGGTGAAGTAGTAGAAATGATCCGTAACAGCGATGGCGGCAGCCTGGCTCCGGTGGTGGAGTTCCGGCTGAAGTCGGGAGAAATGCACCAGTACCAATCAAACATCTATTCCAGCCCGCCTTCTTACCATGTTGGTGAAAGAGTGGAAGTATGGTACAACCCGGCCAACCCCGACGAGGTGGCGCTGGAAGGAATTGACAGCTGGCTGTTTCCACTGATTTTCGGGATTTTTTTCCTCGTTTTTGGAGGCATTGGTTACGGCGGACTGATCTACCAGATCCTCAAAAAAAGAAATATCCAATGGCTGCAATACCACGGCCAAGCAATCGAAGCTGATTTTACCGGCGTCGGGCTCGATACCAGTTTCAAAGTAAACGGATCGTCACCGTATGTGGTTGAATGCCAATGGCTCGATCGGTCAACCAACAAAATGTACCAGTATAAAAGCAGGCACATCTGGTACGACCCCAGCAATTTGATCCAACAAAAAACAATCCGGGTATTGATCGACCCAAATAACCCCGGGCTTTATGACGTGGATATCTCTTTTTTGCCTGAACAGGGAAACTAAGCAATCAATATGGAAATTACGGAAGTATTTTATCCCCGCGACCGAGCTGATTGGCGTATCTGGTTGCAAACCAACCATCAAACCAAATCTGAAATCTGGGTACAAACTTTTTTGAAAGCCTCAGGGAAACCTTCAATCCCTTACGACGATATGGTGGAAGAATGCCTGTGCTTCGGCTGGATCGACGGGATTACCAAAAAACTGGACGCCGACAGCGCTGTCAGACGCATTACCCCGCGTCGTAAAAAGTCCTTCCTTTCCGAATTAAACCGGCAACGGATCTGGAAACTGGAAAAACAAGGGCTGATGCTGGAGGCCGGCTACGCGCCTATACGCGACCAGATTGGCAGCATTGATGACCCTTGGTCGATACCGACCTGGATCGAAACCCAACTCACGGACGATCCTGTTGCCTGGGAGAACTTTCAAAAATTCCCCTACCATTACCAACGGCTGAAAATCGGCTGGATCGGTGAAATCAGAGGCGACAGCCAACGCGCCGAAGCCCAAAAACGCCTCGATCATTTAATTCAAATGAGCCGGAAAGGGAAAATGTATGGGACCGTACCTCTGATGGCTCCTTAATTTTCTCTACCTCCAGAGAAACATTAAACATGACGCCAATTATAGAAAGCTAGCTGACAAAGACTGAATTAACCGGCCTTTGCATCGCCGGTATATGTTAAGTTTGGGGATTGGAAACCAACTACTATTACCATCCAAACTTATGAAATCCAGCTACATCCTCGCCGCTTTCATTTGCTTGCCCTTTGGCTTCAACCTTGTTGCTCAAACTTTCGATTGTATTCCGCCGACGTTTATCAAGTTGTTTGGCCGGTTCAATGGTGGCGAAATGGGCACCGTCATGACCTTGGGCCCCGACAACCATCTGTATTTGGCAGGAGCCATCGGGGGCGGCATGTTCATACAAAAAACTACTACTTCCGGCAAGGCGGTGTGGCATCGTCAATTCACCTACGGCGCTACCAAAAATGTCAAAATCATCGAAATCAGCTTTGATTCCGAAGGCATGTTGATAGGATGCGGGACGCAATCATTCGGATCGGGCGGCGCCTCTCGCGGATATGCTTTTCGATATCAGCCTGAGGCTGATACGTTCTTGTGGGCGCGCAACTACGACAGCAACCAACCGTTTGTTGCAGGGATGTTGGAAAAATTTCCGGGAGGCAATTTTTTGCTTTATCAAAATCCCAATATGGGTTTTGATATCATGTTTAATGATTTTGAAATAGAATTACTGGAGCTTGACCGTCAAACCGGTGAAATCATTCCAGGCTTCGCCAAACGATATCGGCACCTGTTCCTGGATGCCATTTCCAAAATGGTTACTGTAAACGGCGCTTTGTACGGCGCCGGCTCCGTCACCTGGAACAACTTGAATCCAAAAGCCCGGCGTTTGTTTCTGACACGGTTTAATCCGGACAACGGCATGCCCATATGGTCCAATTATTACAACAGGGATACTTTTTCGACCTCGGATTTTACTGTACGCGATCTGGATGTCGACGGAAATTCATTGATCGCTACGTACGCGATGAGTGAAAACGTCCTTGCCGGCGCGGATTATTTCATTTGCCTCCAAAAGACCGACCTCGACGGCCATATTCAATGGGCAAGGCAATACTATCTCGACAGTTGGCAATTCGTTCAGTTATTGGTGGTTCCAGATGGTTACATTCTGTTTTCAGAAAACCTCAGCCTGGCATTTAAATTCATTTTCAAAATCGATAAAAACGGCCAATTACTGTGGGCCAGACGATTGAATTTAGGCAACTGGAATGGGGTGAACGCTTTGTACTTGGGTCCGAACCGACTTGCCGCTGTGGCAGATTCGCTCTATGTTACAGGAACCTTAAGCCCAAGACCATCCTTTTCTAATGATCTGGAAATCATGTTATGGAAAATTTATGCCAACGGCGGCATGCAGGATTCCTGCGGGCCGGTTACTGCAATCAATTTCGATGTAGAAGAAGAGCAAAACCCTGTTTCGATCCCCTTTGAATTCGAAACAGGGCCAAGCCCAGCGGTGTCTGAATCGGCCAAGACACCGCTTACTACTTCAATTTTAACAGAACAATATTTGTGTCCGCAATATGCGCCAATGTCGGTGGCGTGCCCCCAGGTTCCGCAGGTCACCGCAGCGACAGGCGCCAATCAGGCTACGGTCAATTTTGAATTGCCCAACGCCGCGAGCAATTGTTATTGCCAGGAGTTCAATTACGAATTGTATGAAGGCATGGCGCCCGGGAGTTCGTTTCCAATTGGCGTCACACAGGTTTGTTATCGGGTTTCGGACGAATGCGGATCGAGCTCATCGTGTTGTTTCGAGGTATCGGTGCTGGAGAGCGAAGAAGTTTGCGACACCAAAAAGATAGGATGCATGACCTACGAACTGCTGTCTATCCAACAGGATGCAGCACAACACCGAACCTATCGCTTGAGAATTACCAATGATTGTCAGCAAAAACTGCTGTACACCGCCATTCAATTACCGGATGGAGCCGTAGCTGAATTGCCTTCCAATTTTTCCAATTATTTCTCTGACAACGGATTTTCCTACTCCATCAACAATCCCAATTATTCCCCCTTTTATTCCATACGTTTTAAATCAAACGGTTCAGGAATTTCCGCTGGTGCTGCCGATGTTTTGGAATATACCTTGCCTCCGCAATACGAACCGGACTATATCCATATCGCTTCTCGCCTGGAGCAACAACTGTTTTTTGAATCGCATTTGAATACCTTTTATTGCCCGACCATCGCCGCTGATCGGTCAGTGAAACCACAAAGTCCACATTCCATGGACGCAATTGCGATACCCAATCCGGCCCATGTATCAGAACCGGTGTCGATCCAATTGGCCCGGCCATCCGTCGATGCATGGTTTGTGGCCAACAGTTTGGGTCAGGTAATTTTTGAAGGGAATCAGCCACAAAACACCCTGGAAATTCCACCGTATATTTTAGCCGCAGCGGGCATATACCATATCGTGCTATTGGATGGTTTGAAACCGGTTACCGTCAAGTTGGTTGTCTTATGAAAAAAAAATACCCAGGCTTGAGTTTGTTTCCGATTTTTGGTCTTTAAAATTTCCAAAATCGATTTCACGTACGTATGCCGGTTGTACCTCTTTCTGATACCAACATCCGTTTACTTATTGCCGACGATCACCGCCTGGTGGTGGAAGGATTGATGCTCATGCTAACCGATGAACCCGGCATTTCGATCGCCGGCCAAGCCTCCAATGGCAAAGAAGTATTGAAATTTTTGGAAACCGGCGCTGCTGATGTATTGCTCCTGGACATCAATATGCCGGAAATGGACGGTCTGGAATGCTGCAGACGGGTAAAAGAAAAATACCCCGACCTGAAAGTGCTGGCTTTATCGATGATGCGCGAACTCAGCCTGGTCAAAGCCATGCTCAAACACGGCGCCTCCGGTTTTTTGCTCAAAAATGCTGGGAAAGAAGAGGTCATTGACGCAATCCGAAAGGTTGCCACCGGTAAACAGGCATTCAGCGAAGAAGTATTGGAAGCCCTCATGAGCAGCTTTTCCGACAAGCCGCAGAAATCTGCTTATGCACCCTTTCCAACGCTTTCCCGAAGAGAAAAGGAAATTCTGAAGCTGATCGTCGATGAAAAGACTACCGCTGAAATTGCCGAAGAATTGTTCATCAGCTTCGGAACCGTAGAAACCCACCGGCGCAATCTGCTGCTGAAACTCAGTGCGCGCAATACTGCCGGCCTGGTCAAAGCTGCGCTGGAATACGACCTGCTCAAGTGATTCCAATGAAAAAAATGATCTTCTTTTTGCTGCTCTTCTGCGCATGCACCTGCGTCGGCCAGTCGATCGACAGCCTCAAACAGGCCATTGAAACCATGCCAGAGGATACCAACCGGGTGTTGGCTTATCGGGCTTTGTTTTTCAGCTATTACGACCAGGATCAAAGGCCACAAATGCTCGAAACTGCAGATAAAGGCCTGACGTTGAGCCGCGCGTTGCGATTCGACAAAGGGGTTGATTTATTTTTGTTTTATAAAGCTACAGCGCTGGATATCGCGGGCCGAGGGCAAGAAGCCATTCCGCTGTTCGAGGAAGGGCTTCTGCTTGCCCAGAAAAAAGGCGATCAATCTGTTGCGGCAAGTTATGAACTCAATATTGGGACCGCCTACTACACGTTGGGCAACCTGGATAAAGCACTCGACCATTTTCTGAACGCTTATGCATTGTATAAGTCGCTGAATAAACCTCAAAACCTCTCCAAAGTATTAAACAACATCGGCATTATTTATCGCACTCAAGGTAAAAAAGACCGGGCCGAAGCGATTTACAAGGAATCTTTGGCCATTAAACAAACGCTTGGCGACAGCCTGGGAATCGCTGCTTCCTGTCAGAACCTGGCGGCCGTATTAAGCACTGTCGAACGCGAAGAAGAAGCCCTGAACTACCTGCAACAAGCCCTGGCTATCTATGAAAAAAATAAACGTCTGCGTGATGCCGCCGGGTGTTATGCACTGCTCGGTCAGATCTACTTCAATTTCGGAAAGATTCCCGAGGCAAAAGAAGCCCTGCTAAAAGCCAAATCCGTATTCGACCAAGCGCCATCGGCTGAATACGTATCCAATATTTACCGCTTATTAGGCACTATTTCCGTTTCGGAAAAAAACTACTCGTTGGCAGAAACCTATTTTTTAAAAAGTGCCGAAGGGGCACGCCAATATGGTCAACTAGACCGTTTGTGGGACATTCTGAACGAACTTTCAAAAACACAAAACCAACTGGGAAAACACCCGGCTGCTTACAGTTCGCTGCGCGAGGCTTTTACCCTGCGCGATTCCATCGTGGAAAAAAATCGCCTGGCGCTCATGGAAGAACTTCAAACTAAATTCGATGTTGCCCAAAAAGATAATCAACTCACGATTCAACAACTTTCTCTGGAACGTCGCACCTCCGAACGCAATTCGCTCTTTATCGCCGCTGGGCTCCTGATTCTCCTGGCTTTCGGAATCTTTTGGGGGCTTAAGCACCGAATTCGTACCAATAAAAAAATCGCCGAACAAGAATCGACCCTTCAAAAACAACAAATCCGCCAACTGGAACAGGAAAAAAACCTGGCCGCCCTGAATGCCATGGTGGAAGGCGCAGAAAAAGAACGCGCGCGCATCGCAGCCGATCTGCACGACGGGCTTGGCGGATTGCTCGCTTCCGTAAAAGCGCACTTTAATCAACTGCACCAATCCTCCGACACCTCTGAACTACAGTCTAAAACAAACCGCCTGATCGATGATGCGGCCGGGGAAGTGCGCCGTATCTCGCACGATATGATGCCCAGAAGTCTGAGCGTTGCAGGGTTATCGGGCGCTTTGGAAGATTTAGTCGCCGACCTTGAAAAACAAGGCATCCATTGCACTCTCGAAATGATCGGCATGGGCAAGCCTTTGGAGGAACGAACCGCCCTCATGGTTTACCGGATTATCCAGGAATTATGTAACAACATGGTCAAACACGCCCAGGCCAACCAAGCCCTCATCCAACTTATTCAAGCCGGCCAGACCCTGACCCTCATTGTCGAAGACAACGGCAAAGGATTCGACCCGGTAAGTATACAGGGGCGACCGGGCCTGGGGCTCAACAACATCGAATCGCGGGTGCAGTTTCTCAAAGGGCGCATCGACTGGGATACGGCCCCCGGACGCGGTACAAACGTTACCATTTCGATTCCGGTTTTTTAACGTCGTCGAGGTTTTAAACCTCGACGACGTTACGGCGCCGTATATGAATTCCGGTATTTTTTAAAACCTATGATTTCCGGGAAGCGGGAGAGATGCCTGCGCCCCCACCTTTGTGTCATCATTTTAAAACTGATTAAACACTGAATGACACCATGAAAAAAATCACATTTTATCTGCTTTTTCTTTGCCTGATTGCCATTTCCTGCAACAAAGACAGCGATGGCGGCAATTACTTCCGTTTCAAAATCAATGGCGAAGAACGCGAAGCCAGCGGCTTGCTTGCATACGCCACACGTTTCAGCGATTTCCTGACGATCTACGGTGTATTCGATGCCAACGGCAATGAAACCAGCTACATCAGCTTGCCTTTAAACATCACCGAAGGTGATCACCAACTCAACGACGGCGAACATATCGCTTACTACGTCGATGCCAATGACGTAGCCTATTCTACCCTTTGGGGCAGCGGCAGTGGTACCGTCACGATCGAATCGATCAGCGAAAAAAGCGTCAAAGGAACTTTTTCTTTCAATGTGTACGACAGCGACACCGAAACCGTCAAAAAGACCGTCACCGAGGGTGAGTTCAATGTTGATTTCCGTTGATCGAACCCTATTCCCAATTGAATCAACATAAACCTCCTCCATTTGAAAGCGTGAGGATTTAACGCGTTTTCACGAAAAACACATACCGATGAATAAAACCGTCTTTATATCCGCTATCCTTCTGATGCTCCAGTTCCTGGGGCATGCCCAAACACCACTATCTCTTGAATACTTCAATGAAATCTATCCGGCAGGGTTCATACTCGACATACAGGGTGAATCGGCTGGCAACGTCCTTGATTTCGACGGCGACGGCGACCGTGAACTTACCCTTCAAATCGGTCAAACACTGGTAATCAGGTTATATGGATCCATGCAAACCTTGATGTTATCGCCAGCAGACATGGGCATTGCGGGTTATGACCTGAACGATTTCAAATTCTACGGTTTTTACAATGTCGTCGGGGATGCTGAAAAAGAACTCGTATTGGGGCCCAAACTTGGTGTAGGTGGCCCGGCATACGTGTGCAGTCTGGGCTCCGACAACCATTTTCACCCTATTTACATCACTTTGGGTGATTGTTTTGTGACCGGTATCTTAAACCTCGACGGCGATGAGGAAATGGAAATTGTGACGGCGGTTCAAAATCCTTTCGGTTTAGGCGGCGCTTTGGGCCTGGGTATTTTCGGTCAGGGACTTACGCCAGCGGCCTGGCATGGCGGAATGGAGCAATTAAACAGCAATATCGGGTGTTCCGATCCATTGGTTGTCAAACAAGTTCTGCCGCCTAATTTTCGTTGGCCCGCCCAATTGCAAATTATCCCGGACAGTACCATATATTTTGATCAGGACAGTTATCCCGATTTTGCTTACACAGCCTTTGATTCGGATCTGACAGCCTTGATTTTATGGGTTATTAGCGGTCGCACACAAGATACCCTCGTTCAACCCATTGTATTAGCTGAATCTTTATCCTTAAACTTCACCAAGATATTTTTTATCGATTTTTGCAATTCAGGCAGCAAACAAATTTTAGTAGGGATGAGCAATACTGGCACACAACTCCGAGATATGGAAATCATTATGCTTATCGACACTTCAACCGGAGAAATTGTTTGGGCACTTGAAATGAATAATTTGTTGGATAACGGATTCAGGTTGGTATCTTTCATTTGGAATCAAGGCGGCGTTAACATGGTTTTTGAACACCAGACAACCAAAAGGGTAATTATCGTTGGAACCGGCGACGGAGTAGTTGGCGGCGGTGGAGATGAAAGCGCCATTCCACCTGGCAACCATCAGCAACTTGCGTCGGGCGCCTACGCGCTCAACCTGATCTGGGAGTCAACGACTACAGCTTCCTGGGCATTTCTGCCTCGTGAATTTTCAGGCGCCCCAGATATTGATGTAAATGCAGACGATGTGCCGGATATTATGTCAATTATTCAGTTAGACAGTACCTCTGCCGAATCCATAGGGTTAATGGTTAAAAGCGGCGTAGATGAGCAAACCCTTTGGAACACCCCATTCCCCAGCGGCGCGCAAGCCGACCCTAATCCCTCTTTTCGCGGTTTCTACGATGCGGACGCCAATGGGGTGAAAGAACTGTTCTTCGGATCAGAAACAGTCATTACAAACGATGGCCAAATTCATAAACCTTTTAGCCCTGGATTTATGATCACAAACATCATTGACCTAAATCAGGACGGACATGAAGAGGTGATCGGCAATACACCGGAAGGCAATTTGCAAATCTGGAGCAGTACCTCGCCGCTTTCCGGAACAGAACAGATAAAAAGTGTTGTAGGCGGCATTGCCGTTTCTCCAAATCCCTCAACCGATGGGCATTTTAACCTTTTCTGGACACAACGTCAAACCACTGAGGTAGTGGTCGAATTACGGAACGAGCAAGGCATGTTGCTCCAAACATGGAACCTGGGGAATGTTCAAGCCGGCGAAACCTTCCAACCTATCCAGGTATCAGCGGCTCTGCCCAACGGACTTTACCTGGCCAGAATCCGCACCGCCGAGGTCGACCAAAGCATATTCCTGGTTTTAATTCGATAGTTCACCTGTCACTTCAAATCCGATAATCAATGAGAATCCTCCTGTTTTTTCTCTCGCTCCTTTTGGGCACAGCACTCCTGCAAGCTCAAACCCCGTCTTTTGTTTGGGTAAAAGCGTTATATGGCCCAAACAACACCACCAGCTCTGCAACGCAAGTTCGGGCACTCGATACGGACGCACAAGGCAATACCTATCTGTGTGGCGATTTTGAAAACACCCTGAACCTCGGTTCTGGCATTCAGACAGATGCTGCTGGCACACAAAAAGCAAACTTTGTTGCAAAATATTCGCCCCAGGGCGTTCCGTTGTGGATCAGAAGCATTCGGCATGTAAATCCATCACCAGGTTCTGCGTTCACTTCTATTTCAATGAGTACCGACGCGGCCGGAAATGTGTATTGCGCTGGCAACTATTTCGCCAACTCACTGGATTTCGGCAATGGAACTACCCTGAACCGTACCTGTACCAACCAATGTACCGAGGGTTTTCTGGTGAAGTACAGTTCCAACGGCGACCTGGTGTTTGTCAAAGGATTGCGCGCGGCAACCGGCCTGGCTTTCGAAGTTGCCGGTATCGCTGCCGATGACGCCGGGAATCATTACATCAGCGGCACGTTCGCCGGATCGGAATTGTGGTTGCAGGGTGGCGCCAACATCGGTGGACTGGAATCTTCCGGTTATTACCTGGCAAAATACAAGGAAAACGGACAGTCTGAATGGACCACCTTTGTCAACCCCGGCAGCGCTATCCCCAACCCCAACGGAATTGCTGTTTCGCCTGATGGAACCCGCATTGCCGTCTGCGGTCAATCTGCCTCTGCTACCGTCCAATTCGGAAACGGCGTCAGCGTGCCGGGCAATGCGCAAGGCCAACCGTTCATCGTAGTATACAGCAACACCAGTCATGCTCAATATGCCGGATTACTAAGCAGTTCCGGAATCGTAAACCTCGGCGCTATTCAAATAAATACCGAAAATCAGGTGCTTGCTTCCGTTCAGTTCAATGGAAACCTGAAATGGCAAGATGTTTCCCAGGGGAATTACAACGGCTCCGACGTTGCCAATCATGTGTTGCGGATCGATCAAAACGGAGCTTCCTCGCTAACTGGAAACATCATTCACACTCCCTCCACCTTCCCTGTTGGACGTATTGCCGCCGGTCAGGGTGGAAAATGGTTTGCAGGTGGTTCGGCGGGGAATGCCATTTCCGTTCCCGGAACCGGCGATTTTCCATCACAGGGTTGCACAGATGTACTGGTGATTGGAGGGCAGGATGCGCAGGTGCAATGGGGGCGCAGGGTAGGACAAGGATGTGAAGAAAGTAATATTTTTCAACACCAAACCTTGCTCGGAGCAGGCCCCAATGGCGAAGTGATGATGGCCGGGGCATTCACCAACAGCGCCAATTTCAACGGCATCGGCTTCGCCGGCAGCGGTTTGTGGGTCGGAAAGCTTTCGTCCCAAATGGTGGATGCATCTGAAATCAGTGCAACTCCGGCAGCGGTTGAACTTTCGCCCAACCCGGTCAGCGATCAGCTACATCTGAAATTTCAAACGCCGGAAAACGGCATCCTGCAAATTAGGGATCAAACAGGACGGCTTGTTCTCTATTCTCTTATAAATGCGCATTCTATGGATGTTGGGGTTCAAGAATGGCCCAAAGGCATTTATTTTTTATCCTACATGACATCCAAAGGGCAAAGGCCGGTTTGCCAACCCTTTTTGGTGCAATAAAAGATTCAAATTGGAAAAGGTGCAGCGCACCGTCATATTTGTAGGTGCAGCGCACCGCAACATTTGTAGGTGCAGCGCACCGCAACATTTGTAGGTGCAGCGCACCGTAATATTTGTAGGTGCAGCGCACCGTAATATTTGTAGGTGCAGCGCACCGCAACATTCATCGGTGCAGCGCACCGCAACATTCATCGGTGCAGCGCACCGCAACATTCATCG
>JAEUUR010000351.1 GCA_016787465.1 Saprospiraceae bacterium
CTGATTTCAAGCTGCTGCCAACCGGTATCGACGGGCGGCGTAGTCAAGAGAAAAATACAGCCGCTGGCGCCGGGAATACCCCAAATTGCCGATAAATAAGCCGCTGCGCCCGAAGCATCGGCAGCGCCGGTTCCGGCAAAATATTTAAACCGCGTGGTAACGGAACTACCAGGAGGATTGGAGGCTCCCATGCCGGTCAAGGTTACGATATCCAGGTTGCTGATGCGCGGCGACAACACCAGATAGGCGCACTCCGACTGCGCCCCAACGGTGTCTTGAATGGCACTCGTACCCGTGAGCTGAAAACCGTACCCATTCTTGTACCCGGCTTCTCCGGGTTGAAGCACCACCGGACTAGAATTGCGGGTGTCCAATTGCGTCCATTCTATTTTTTGAACAGCCACAGGCACATCCCGGTTTTCGCAAGGCTCGTCACAATGCATAAAAAGTGCCGCCAGGCAAATCACTGTGAGCGTTGTCAGTACGTTGATCTTCATGTTCAAACAGTTTCGTAATCGAGCACCCAGTAATGTGAATATGCTGTGAGCGCCCAGTTCTTTGTTTTGTTTTTTAATATTTTTTCAAAATCAGCCATTTGAGGGAAATTTTTGATGATCAGGTGGCTTGATCCGTCGGGTAAAAGACGCTTTTGAAAGGTATTTCCGTTGGCATCCGTATGCGCAATTTCCGTGCTGCTGCCTGGCACGAACAGGTTATCGACAAATACCGCACGGCCGCCTTTTCCAATCAATCCGTTCAGGTGATCGAGCCAATTGCCAATTTGCTCCAGTGGAATATGCGACCAAATAAACCCGCCGAACAAGGCATCATCGTTTCCGGGAGTCAATTGGTACATGTCGATGCACTGAAAGTCAACTTTTCCGGCCGGATATTCCTTCTGCCTGGCGATTTCCAACATAGGCTCATTGATGTCGGTTGCCAAAATATGTTCCGCCGTTTGCGCGATCGCCTGTGTCCAATAGCCGGTACCACAAGCAATTTCAAGCACTTTTTTCCGGGAAAACAGGCCTTTCAATTGATCTTGTACAACCATCAAATCAGCTTGCCGCTCGGGCCTGGCGTACAGACTGTCGTAATGAGGCGCCCGTTCGGCATAGTATTCACGCATATTTCGCTCAGTGTTCCTTGTTGGACGTTGAATGTTGGACGTTCGATGTTCCTCTACGTTTACAAAAGGAAGTAACTTCCAGCATCTTCCTTAGAAATCAATCCGTGAAATCATTTAAGTCCATTGAATCCGTGTTACATGTTTCTACGATACTGCCCGCCCACTTCAAACAAGGCCGTGGTAATCTGTCCCAGCGAACAAACCTTAACCGCTTCCATCAGCGCATCGAACAAGTTGCCGTTTTCTACCGCCGTTTTTTGCAATTTCCGCAAGGCGGCGCCAGCCTGCAACGCATTGGTTTTGTGCAGGTTGTTCAAGGTTTCGATCTGCGCTTGTTTTTCCCATTCTTCTGCCCGGATCACTTCACGCGGTAAAATCGTGGGCGACCCTTCTTTCGAAAGGAACGTATTCACACCGATCAGCGGCAGTTCGCCGGTATGTTTGAGGGTTTCGTAGTACAGGCTTTCTTCCTGGATTTTTCCCCTTTGGTACATGGTTTCCATGGCGCCCAGCACGCCGCCGCGCTCTGTGATACGGTCGAACTCCGACAACACGGCTTCTTCCACCAAATCAGTCAACTCTTCGATGATAAACGACCCCTGCATGGGGTTTTCATTTTTCGCCAGACCCAGTTCTTTGTTGATAATCAATTGAATAGCCATAGCGCGGCGTACCGATTCTTCGGTGGGCGTTGTAATGGCTTCGTCGTATGCGTTGGTGTGCAGCGAATTGCAATTGTCGTAAATGGCGTACAATGCCTGGAGCGTGGTCCGGATGTCGTTAAATGCAATCTCCTGTGCGTGTAAACTGCGGCCGCTGGTTTGAATGTGGTATTTCAACATTTGGCTGCGTTCATTAGCTCCATAGAGGTGTTTCATGGCTTTGGCCCACAACCGCCGGGCCACCCTTCCAATTACTGCGTATTCTGGATCAACACCATTACTGAAGAAAAACGACAGGTTGGGCGCAAAATCGTCGACATTCATGCCCCTGGAACGGTAATATTCTACGAACGTGAAACCGTTGGCCAATGTAAATGCCAGCTGGCTGATCGGGTTGGCGCCCGCTTCGGCGATGTGGTATCCTGAAATAGACACAGAATAGAAGTTCCGAACCTTATGATCGATGAAATACTGCTGCACATCGCCCATTACCCGCAAGGAAAATTCGGTGGAAAATATGCAGGTATTTTGGGCCTGGTCTTCTTTTAAAATATCGGCTTGCACCGTGCCTCGCACTGCTGAAAGCGCGTAGGCCTTGATTTTTTCATACTGCTCACGCGGTAGTGCTTCATCGCCTGTCAGACCAAGCAGGAGCAATCCCAGACCGTTGTTACCTTCCGGAAGTGATTTGTCTGAAATTGTTTCGCTTCCCCGGTAGGCAGGTCTTACAAGCCCTCTATCGTCGTATTTTTCTTTCAGTTTGGCTTCCACCAAATGTTCCAGGCCGTTTTCGCGAATGTATTTTTCGCATTGCTGGTCGATGGCTGCATTCATGAAAAACGCCGCGATGGTAGCCGCCGGGCCGTTGATGGTCATCGACACGGATGTTTTAGGGTCGCAGAGGTCGAAACCGGAATACAATTTTTTGGCGTCGTCGAGGCAACAAACGCTCACGCCGGAGTTGCCAATTTTCCCGTAGATATCGGGCCTGAGGTCGGGATCTTCTCCGTATAGCGTTACCGAGTCGAAAGCCGTGGAAAGACGAGCTGCGGGCATACCCAGGGAAACATAGTGGAAACGGCGGTTGGTGCGTTCGGGCGCGCCCTCGCCCGCGAACATGCGCGTGGGGTCTTCGCCTTCACGTTTAAATGGGAAAACGCCTGCCGTGTAAGGGAATTCGCCCGGCACGTTTTCCTGGAGCGTCCACCGAAGAATTTCTCCCCAGTCTTTGAATGCCGGCAACACTACTTTGGGAATCCTGTTTTTGCTCAGGCTTTCCGTGTAGGTCGTCACGCGGATATCTTTACCCCGCACCTGATACACGTATTCATCGGCGTAATAGCGGGCGCGTTTTACTTCCCAGGTTTTGATGGTTTCATAGTGGTGGGGGTCGAGGTCTTTGAGCAGTTTCAGGTATTCGGCGCTCAGGGTTTGAACGGTTGCATTGGGGTGCGAGGCGCCGGCTTCCGGGTTTTTAAGCAGATCCGGTCCGCCCAGATGCAGCACGGTTTGGTGCATGGCAAACAAACTGCGGGCAATAGCGGCTTGTTTCACTGCCTGGGTATCGTATTTCCGGTTATTATCTGATATTTCACTGAGGTATCGGGTACGGCCGGGCGGAATGATGAACACTTTTTCAGATTTGCCACTTTCTGCCGGAGTTGCTGGCAATTGCAAACCGGAAGCGTTTTTTTCTGCAAGCAAGGTCATTACACGACGGTCGAGTTGATTCACCCCGGGGTCGTTGAACTGGGAAGCGATACACCCGAACACCGGCATATCGTCGACGGATTTATCCCAGAGGTTGCGGTTGCGTTGCACCTGTTTGCGCACATCACGCAAGGCATCCTGAGCGCCGCGTTTATCGAATTTGTTGATGGCGATCACATCGGCAAAATCGAGCATGTCAATTTTTTCCAACTGGGTGGCCGCGCCGAATTCGGGGGTCATGATGTACATCGACACATCGCTGTGATCAACAATTTCGGTATCGCTTTGTCCGATGCCGCTGGTTTCCAGGATGATCAGGTCGTAATGAGCCGCTTTGAGGATATTGACGGCGGAGTGTACGTATTTGGAGAGTGCGAGGTTGCTTTGCCGGGTAGCCAACGAACGCATGTACACGCGCGGGTTGTTGATGGCGTTCATCCGGATACGATCGCCAAGCAAGGCGCCTCCGGTTTTGCGTTTGGATGGGTCGACGGAAATGATTCCGATGGTTTTATCGGGGAAATCGCGTAAAAAGCGCCGCACCAGTTCATCCACCATCGACGATTTTCCGGCGCCTCCGGTACCCGTGATGCCGAGCACAGGGCTGGATGCTGGATGTTGGATGTTGGATGCTGGATGTTGGATGCTGGAGAGTTGTGGAAGTATAGTTTGTTCGTATAATTCAGGGTTATTTTCTGCGATCGAGATCAGGCGGGCGATGGCTCCGGCGCTTTCCGTCAGTTTTACCTGCCCGGCTTGTTGCAGTTCGCCGAAGTGTTTCAATTCACCGTTGACAGAAAACCCGACCGGGAAGTCGCACTGATGGAGCACATCGTTGATCATCCCTTGCAGCCCCATGGCACGTCCATCGTCGGGATGGTAAATGCGGGTGATGCCGTATTGGTGTAGCTCCCGGATTTCTTCAGGCAAAATGGTGCCACCTCCACCACCGAAAATTTTGATATGTCCGGCGCCGCGTTCCTTAAGCAGGTCGTACATGTATTTGAAAAACTCCATGTGGCCGCCCTGGTAGCTGGTTATGGCAATGCCTTGCACGTCTTCCTGGATGGCGCAATCCACAATTTCCTGTACGGAACGGTTGTGGCCCAGGTGGATGATTTCAGCGCCGCTGCTCTGCATGATACGGCGCATGATATTGATGGCGGCATCGTGCCCGTCGAAAAGAGAAGCTGCAGTGACGAGGCGAATTTTGTGGTGTGGTGTGTATGGTGCGGGCTGTTGCATGTAGCTGCATTTTTTGATTCGGCAAAGGTAGGTTGCCGCCCGCTTTGGCCGTTAATTATTACACGATGGTCGTATGAGATTTATACAGGCGCCTTCTTTAAAACCCCGACTGCACCGAAAAACGTATCCCCCAGGTATCCACATTCGGAAGATCAGTGTAGCTCAGGCGCCACAGATAGTCGATGCGAAGCATTTTAAAAATATTGGCTATTCCCACGCTGGCTTCCATATACGGCCTGCGGTCAAGGGTGTGGATATAATCTGCTCCGCTATCATCAGTCGGAAACAGGAAAAGGCCGTTCGAAGCGCTCGGCCGGTTCTCTTTATCGAGACCTCCCCAAAGCATTTTGAGGCTGCCGACTTCGCGCCATTTCAGCCTCTTGATCACGGGAATTTTATTGAGGAAAAAGCCTGAAAAATTATGATGCAACGTCATGGCGAAATATTTATCACTTGCAAACTCCATGAAGTTCATCAGGTTGTAGGAATACCAGTCAAATTGATACGACTGGTTGGCCCGGTGAATGTCGAGCAGCGGAAACGGCACGCGGCCGAAGGTTCTGCCTGCTTCCAGGGTGAGCTGCGAACGCCCGATGGGGCCTAAAAAGAAGTTCTTAAAAAAGTTCGCCGTCACCTTGTGGTAATTGTATTCGCTGCCCCAGACACCTTTTATTCCGGCTTTGTAGGTGACGGTAAATACAGGATACTTTGTCAGCATCGCGAAACGATACACCGTGCCCTGATAGAATTTTTCATTCGGGGCATATCTCAAGATGACGCCTACTTCGCTGGTGGTGAGGTTGGCCTTGGGAACGATCACTGAATCGCCTGCAAGCTGATATTCAAAACGCAGTTTTCCGGCCGGCGTAAATTCTTTCCAATAAATGGACGGGAAAAATGAAAACCCGCCCCGATGTTCTTTGGCATATTCCAGTCGGCCAACACGCTGATAAACCATCCGGGAGTTGGAACCTCGCTGAAAGGACAAGAAAATATTGTCGGGCGACCAGTTAGTGACGTCGACCCCCAAAGCCCGGATATCCCGCTGATAACCCGCCGTGAGGTTGTTCATCGGGAACATACGCGGCATACGGTTGTTAAACGACCAGGTAATAGAGCCGTTCCATTTCCACTGCTCGTCTTTCAAACCATAGGCTGCATAAGCGCTGATAAAAAGTGGTTCAAGCAGCTTGATATTGGTTCGCCCCCCCAAACGAAAGCGGTTTCCTTCGATATCGTTAAAACTGGTAAAGGTGGATACCGGCCCCAATTCAAACCATCCGAATTTGATAAAACCCGAAGCGGCTAATGTACTTGCAAACATAAAACGTTTGAACGCCGGCACCTCCTGAATACTGTCCATCATCTGGCCGATATTCCACTCCTGATTCGTTAGTGGACTATGTCGATGAGCCGGCCAATCTGTTGCGCTGAGCAACTGATCGGCCTTGATCAGATACGGCGAACCAATGGGGAAACGCGCATCTTCGATGGGTTCATTCAGTTTGTAATTGCGGTAAGAATTTGTCTTTTTCGTCAGCAAACTGCGCCCGCCTGAGTTTTTCAGGATATTAAAATCCATTGTTACTGCATCGGTGGTAAGCAGCAGCCGGCGTTTGTTTCCTTCTCCAAAAAATGCGTATTCCTGTTCAATGCGCAGATCGGTTACCCAATTGAGATTGATCTGTTTGGAAATACCCATTACAACCTTTCTAACGGCATAGGTAGAATCGAGGGCGACAAGCATGTTGCCCATAAAAGCCAGGTCGTTTTTGTTTTTGGGCGCAAAAAAGACATCTGCAAATTTTTCGCCGCCCACCTCAAGGGTGTCGGTGATATAAAAACGGTAAAACGTAGGCGCCACGCTGGAAAGTGGGCCCATGAACTGCAACGACAACAAGGAGATGTTGGGCTCATAAATATCCACATCCTGGTACAAATTGCTCAGGAACTTGGATATGCCGTCGCTGTCTACATCGTAATCTTTTCGCAGCGAGGTTTGTTGCTCACCCAGCAAATATTCGCGTTTATCAAACGGGTTATTCCGGTAATACACATCGATGAGCCGCTCGCGGAGGTAAAACGGCAAAGCAACCTTGCCATTTACTTTGTTGGTATCCAGGTGATTGAATATGAACTGGAATTTGCGGAGATACCACTTCTTTTTGAACTTTTTATCAATACTGTTCAGGTCGAATTGCAGCTTTTCATATTTTTCAAAGCTATAATACTCCAGGCCTTCTTTCCGGTTTTGATCCTTGTGTTTAAAAACCTCTTCGATCAAATCGACGGCGGGGTTGTCTTTCTTTCTGTATTTTTTGGGTTTGATGGTTACTTCCTGAATGCCGTAGGTTTCTTCAACGAGTTGGATTTGAAACTCGTTGTGCACATGCGCTTCAACCTTGAATGTCAGGGTTTTATAACCAACGTAGGAGATTTTGATAAACTTCGGAGTTCCTTTGGATTGAAAGAAAAAAAAGCCGTCGATATCTGTTCTGGCGCCCAATTCTTCCCCCTCTACCTGAACCGAAGCGTAGGGCAGCGGGGCGCCTGAAAGGCTGTCTGTAACCCGACCATGAATAGAAGTGACTTGATTGGCTTGAGCGAAAGCGGTGGTTTCAAACAAGCACAAAATGCACGCAAATAACAGTTGCGCAAATCGATTGATCATTGGTTTCAGATCGTTAGGTACAGCAGTTTATCAGGCAGTACGGAACCGCCAAAAGATTATTCTTCGTCTCCTGAAGTTGGGTCCAAGCCGGCCACAGTAGCGCTTTCACCAGGTGTTGGATCCGAAAATGGGCGTTTGCCAACGATCGATTCCAGGTCGGCACGGTGAAGTACTTCTTTTTCAAGCAACGCCGCCGCTAACGCGTCGAGTTGTTTGCGTTTTTCCTTCAACAGTTTTTTCGCCCGTACGTATTGTTCGTCGATCATGTTTTTTACTTCCTGATCAATCAGATAGGCGGTTTGTTCGGAGAATGGGCGGTTGAACGATTCGGTTAGCATGGTGTAATACGACACATTGCCCACTTTTTCACTCAAACCGTAGTTAACCACCATGTCGTACGACAACCGCGTGATATGATCCAAATCGCTTTGTGCGCCGGTGCTGATCTTGTCGAATACCACGGATTCTGCTGCACGGCCTCCAAGGGTCATACAGATATCGTCGAGCAATTTGTCTTTGCGTGTGATGTATTGCTCTTTCGGCAAATATTGGGCATAGCCCAACGCCGCCAGTCCACGCGGCACAATGGTTACTTTCACCAATGGATGCGCATGTTCCAGGAACCATCCGCAAATGGCATGACCGGCTTCGTGGTACGCGATGATGCGTTTTTCTTCCGGACTGATGATTTTGTTTTTCTTTTCCAGGCCGCCGATTACTTTATCAAGCGCATAGTTGAAATCATCGAGGTCGACCGCCGTTTTATCGCGTCGGGCTGCAATAAGCGCAGCTTCGTTACACACGTTGGCGATATCGGCGCCTACAAAACCCGGGGTCATTTCAGCCAATACCAACGCTGTGACATCCGGAGAAACTTTGATGTTTTTCATGTGTACCATGAATATCTGCTCGCGCCCTTTGAGGTCGGGGCGATCAATACCGATTTGGCGGTCGAAGCGGCCCGGGCGTAAAAGCGCCTGGTCGAGGATATCAGGGCGGTTTGTGGCGGCCATGAGGATAACGCCTTTATCGGTTGGGAAGCCGTCCATTTCCACCAACAATTGGTTGAGGGTGTTTTCGCGCTCGTCGTTACCGCCTTGTACAGCGCCTCTGCCGCGGGCACGACCAATGGCGTCAATTTCGTCGATAAAAATGATACACGGCGCTTTTTCACGCGCCTGGCGGAACAAATCACGCACACGGGAAGCGCCTACGCCTACGAACATTTCCACGAAATCGGAACCCGAAATCGAGAAAAACGGCACGCTGGCTTCGCCGGCAACAGCCTTGGCAAGCAAGGTTTTACCGGTGCCGGGAGGGCCTACCAAAAGCACACCTTTAGGAATCTTACCTCCAAGAGCGGTGTATTTTTTAGGATTTTTCAAGAAATCAACCACCTCCATCACTTCTTCCTTGGCTTCATCGAGCCCGGCTACATCGGCAAAGGTGATATTTACCTTGGCGTTGTTATCGAACAAAGTGGCTTTTGATTTGCCAATATTGAAAATTTGTCCGCCCGGGCCGCCTGCGCCGCCGCCTACCCGACGAATCACCAGTATCCAAAGGCCGATAAAAAGCAACAAGGGCAACCCGTAAGTGATCAACACGGCGCTCCAGTTGGTGCGCGGGTCATATTCGATCGTAACGGGCGGTTTCTTTTCTTTGACAAGCGTTTCGTTCAGCTTGGTGATTTTGGGCTCCAACACCTCCATTTTACCGATGTTCATCACATAGTTGGGCTGGTCGGCATTGAACAAGGTTTTTTTGGCCGGTTTGATACCTTCATGTTCTTTGCTCACCGGAATGGAGTCGGGAAAGATATAAACGTATGCTTCCTTTTCATTGACGACAACCAGTCGCTGAACATGGCTTTTTTTAGCCCAACGCTCAAAATCTGCCCAGGTAGCTGATTTGGAGGCATCTGAAAACTTGGTCATCTGAAGCGCCAGCAAACCCAGGCCGATGAGGATGTATATCCACATAAAATTAAAACGTGGCATACCCTCGCCGCCGTCTTGCTGGTTGCGCGGTTCGTTTTCGTCGCGTCTTTTATTTTCTTGTTCCATTTTTTTATTGAAAGGGGATGTATCCCACTTGAATGCAATGTTGTTTATGCTGTTTACGAACGAGGTTATACTTCGCCGAACTCCGTAACTTCTGCGTCGCTCCAAAGATTTTCAAGTTCGTAAAAAAGGCGTGTTTCGGGGTAAAAAACATGTACCACGGTATTGAAATAATCCATCAAAACCCACTTGGCATTGTTGCTTCCTTCCGTATGCGTAGGCGCTTGCTGTAATTCGTCCTTTACTTTTTTGTAAATGCTATCTGAAATCGCTTTTACGTGGGTATTCGAATCACCTTCGCAAATAATAAAAAAATCGGCCGGAGCATCGCCTAGTTTGCGCAAGTCGAGTTGTATGATGTTTTTTCCTTTTTTATCGCGGATGCCTTCAACGATGGCGTGGTTCAATAATTCCAGTGGAAGTTTGATTGCCCGGCGTGATGTTCTGGTAGTCAATGTAACAATGAATAATTTAAAAGTTCAAAGGATGATCGCCTTGCGGTCCGACCTTTACAATTAAGCCGCAAAAGTAAAGTAAAAAAATCAGACCTTTCAGGCTAAAACGTTTGGCAACAAGAGATTATTCCCTTTAGCTGCCGGAATTTTGTATGGAAAACAACCAATTCGTCGGAAAAGTTCTATACAGTTTCGACGAACTACCCTCTACAAACGATTGGGCGTCGGAATTGATCGCAAAAAGCGCGCCACCGGAAGGAACGGTAGTGAAGTCTGCCGTTCAGACAGCCGGTCGCGGCCAGTTTGGCAGTACCTGGCAGAGCGCTGCCGGGCAAAACTTATTGTTCAGTGTAGTTTTATATCCCGTCTGGCTTCGTATTTCCGAACAATTTGAGCTTAGTATGGCCGTTGCCCTGGCCTTGTTCGATACCGCAAAACGCCATGTTCCAAATGCCGATTGGCGCATCAAATGGCCCAACGATTTGTATGTTGCCGATCAAAAAGCAGCCGGCATCTTGATTCAAAACAGTATAACCGGGCAACATATCCAAAGTTCTATTGTTGGGATCGGGTTAAACGTCAATCAGCTTGAGTTCGATGCATCCTTGCCCAATCCGGCTTCAATGGCTTCGGTAACCGGAAACTTGTTCCATCTTGACTCCGTTTTTTCTGATTTGTGCGCCGCTATCGAATTGCGCTATCTCCAGCTTCAATCCGTCGACCGAAAAAATATCAAAACCCAATACGAATCAGCCCTGTACCAAAAAGACAAGGTTTCCAGGTTTGAGGCACTGGGAAACAGCGCCCTGTTCAACGGCATCATCCGCGGTGTAGGCCCGGAGGGCCGGTTAAGGGTTGAAACCTCGGAAGGTTTGCGCGATTTTGATTTGAAAGAAGTCCGGCTGGTTATATCTGCCTGACTCGCTCAACGACGATACAAGGTCAAAATCGGCGTATCGATTCCGAAACTAAAGAAGTATCGGTTAGACCCCACCGTCGAAGTACGCTGATCCATGGTGATAGTTTGCGGTCCATACTGCCAGCCAGCACCAAGGTAAAATGGCGAATTGTTTAAATTCCAGTGTAGTTGAACGCCGGGTTTAAACATGTTTTTAAAATTATAAGTCGATTCAGCGTCATCTTTCGAAGTCGGCGCGTAATTGATCAGACCTCCAAGGTCCAGAAATGCAATGTAAATGGACATAGAAGGGCCGTCTTTCCCTAGCCGTCCGGCTAGGGTTGCGCCAACGGGCATGGTAGGCGCGAGGCTCCAGAACGAGTGATCGGTGGTCAGTGCATCGCCCGACCAACGTTCTTTGCCCACATTGGCGCCAAGGTAACCGTTCAAGCCTACCGTCAGCGCTTGCGTGCGTTTCAGGCTGGAACTGCCAGGCGGGTCGGCAATGATATCAAGCAGGGCTTTGACTTCTTCCCCGGTTTTGGCATCGATCAAGCCGGCAATAAAATCGCCGTATTTTTGAAGGAACTCAATGGCCGCAGCGCGTTTGTTAGCTTTTTTGCTGTCCGCTTTCCCCTTGCTTAGGATGCTTAGGTCAAGGCCGGTGAATAACCGAATCAGGGAGCTCATTGCCTGCCGGTGTTCCTTGATATTCAGGTAGTAGATGAAATTCAGCAATTGTTCGGAGATTCCGGGAACATTGGCTAAATTGGCGTTCCACTCAATCAACGGAGTAAATTTTTGGGATTTCGGGTCTTTTATCAGTGGCAACTCCAGCACCCGGTTCAACATATTGATCGAAAACGCAGCCTTCTTGTAATCTGCCATGGAATCTTTCACCGTACCCTGATCCTTTGGCAAGAGCGTCACATCCTGCAATGTTACTCGAATAAACTCCGACAACCCGGAGGCCGACAACGGCCCGACGCCATTAATCCGGCTGAGGCGTTGTTGAAGCAGGCCCAGATAAATGGATTCCTGAACGTCGCCGTTGAGCATCTCGTCCAGTTGCTCGCGTGTGAGCCATTTTTGGTTAGGGTCGTTGCTGCTCAGGCAATACATCAGCGCACTGGCGATCTCCGATATTTGTAGGAATGGCTTGGCGTTGTCCCGTTCCAAACGAGTGGTGTTGGCGAATGTTTTTTCAAGCTCCTCGAGCAATCCGTTCATTTCAGCCAAAGAACTTTTCAAATTCGCGATACCCGATTCGATATTGGCATACGGCTTGGCTGTCCGCTGACCGATTTTGTAGAGTCGCAAAGGGCTCGCCATGGCCAACTTGCCATTCTGCGCATACAGAGCGGCATCGAGGTCGGACAAACGATCCAGCACATTGGCCAACAGTTCCTTCTGCCGGGCCAACAACACCGCATTTTTATTGGCGCCCAGCTTCGGATTTGTGATGGCTTCAATATCCAACAAGGCTTCCAGATTCTGCAACGCGTTGTCGTTCAACAAGTTTCCAAGCACGTCGAATGCAATTTGGCGGGTGTTGTCCAGGCCGCCATTGTCGAGCCAAAACTTTTTTTCGGCGCCGATCAATTTGCGAATAACTTCGAGGTCGTTCTTAAAGTTTTGTTGTTCCCGTTTAAATTTACCGGCAGGGTCGTTTTGAATCATCCATAACTCTACGGCATTTTGATAACGGGTCAGATCTTTCAGCCAATCGGACAAAATATCGGCCATGGATTCGCCATTGTACCAGGCGCCGTTGAGTTTTTGAGCGAGTTCAAGCCCGGCGCCACGCATTTGAGCGGGCGTTCGGTCGACGCCAAAAAACTTGTCGTAGTTTGCCAGCGTATTAACGTCCTTCATATACGTTTCATCGAACTCACCCCGCAGCAATTGCGGCAGTAAATTGAGACCAAACTCCCCTTCGCCCCACAACACATTCAAATCGTAACGGATGCTGCCCAGATAGTCGTTCACATTGGGCATTGTACTCACCGGATCTATGGAGGGTTGAAAGTCAATCAACGTATCCATAATACTCGCTTCGGCATTGTTCAGTCCCAGGAAAATGGATTTGAGTTGATTATTCACCACCTGCGAGAGGGACATCAGTTTTTTGTAGGTATCCGAATCGGCGGCTTGTTCCGACAACACCAGGTTGAGTTCCTTGTTTTTTTCCGAGAACACTTCATACAAAAACCGGTGGGTTGCCGGCACGGATTCCTGTACGGCTAAGCCCAACTGCGTTTCGCCAATCAGGCTGTAAATGGCCATGATGTTGTAAGCCAATGGGTCGGCTTGCAAGGGAGCGAAATAATCATCCTCCAACATGAGTAGGGGCAATCGAACGCTCAGTTTTTGCAAGTCTTCATAAAATGATTGCCGCAAGCGGGATATAAACGATTCGGAATACGTGAAATCGGCATCATTGAACTCTGAAATGACCGTCGGAAACAAACTTTTCAAATCCGGAAGTTCATCCTGAAGCAACCGGTCGAGGAAATTGATCACGACTTCGTCTTTCGCCCTGCTGAGAATGAATTGCGCCAATCCTTCAATGAGCAAAGCCTGAGAGATCAAGGCCCCTTTTTGAACATTAGCGTTGCTGTTCTCCGCCGCCATTTGCATCGAAGATGTTTCCGGAAGCACGGGCAGTTGGTATTTGGTCAGGGCATTGGGCGCCGAGAGATAATCGGCGGGCGAAACCGCCTGAGGCGCATAAAGTTTATCCAAAATATCCTGTCGAATTCCGGAATTCAAAACCTGGGCAACCAACCGGGCTGCTTCAGTCACTTCTTTATCGACATTGACGGAAGGCATGTTCAAACTATCCTGTAATACGCTGCTCAACAAAGGGTTGGCGTCATAACGCCTCCGCAGTTCTTCCCAGGCGCCGATTTGTACGACGTTGTTTTCCAGGTTTCCGTCGTATTGTTGCAACACAGCGATCAAATCGGCCGCCGCTTGAATACGGACGGAAGAATCGGATTGAATATTCCTGTCTTTAAGAATGTTTACGGCTCGGGACAAGCGTTGCGCGTCTTCGTACAAACTTTGGCCCCATCCCGAAGACAGGTTGAACAGGAAAGCAAGCGCTCCGGTGAGGAAGATATTTTTCATGGCAAGGGAATGAACGGTCTGAGTAAGGAGGATCAAACGGCCAGCGGATTACCCGGGGGTAATTTCGACTTCATGGTCGCCGTCAGCATGTCGTAAAATTGGTAGAACTGTACCAATACCGTAGAGCTTTTTATACCATCGGCTATGGCTTTAAAAACGATTTCGTCTGAATCGGTGGCTTGTACTTCATTTTCGTTGAGCACACGGCGGTACTCGGCCATCACAGGCGTCTGTTTTTGTTGTCTGTTCAGAAAATCCGGCGTTTTATCGAGGTCGACGCCTTGGTTTCTGAAAAATATTTTTCTGCCGGCTACATTGCGTTGACAGGCGGTAAGCGCGTTGAGCACTTTAAGGTTTGCGTCGGAAATCAGGGTTTCCAAATTCCCTGTGGCGGCGGCGCCATTCAGTATCTTTTTATCCAAATAATCGACAAAATCGTTCATGCCTTTTTTAAACCCTGGCAGGTCGTTTGGCGGGCAGATATCCACCATGAGCATGCGTTGGGTAATGTCCGTTTCTTCGAAAGGGATGGGGGTGGCCCAAAAGGATGGGTTATTAAATTTGCCCATGATGTCGTCCATCTTCTGGTTGATACCGATGAGATCGGCGTTGGCGGCGCCAAAGTTGCTTTGCACCATCTGGAATTTGCTGATACAAACCAAACGAGCATTGTGTAGGATAACTTTTAGGCGTTCATTGTCAGTTTTCATTGATCGTTTCCAATATGAATCAGGTTAAAAAAAGATTTCAAAAGTAGATAGTATGCAATTCGCATCCTGAATTTACTCTAAATTTCAGGCCAAATTACAACTAATGAGTATAAAATCCGGGAAAGAAGAAATTTCAACTCAATAGATCGTTTACAGATTTAGTTTCGGATCGGATTTTGGAGGAAATTTTTCTTCAACCGAGGCAGTTTTTACAAAAGAATAGGGGCGATTTTCGCATCTCTCAAATTTTCAAAATTACTTTGATCGCCGAAAAAAAATCCGGGCCCCTGAAGTATGATCAGAGGCCCGGTTTGAACGGTTTATGGCAAGCTTCGGCTTATTTACGCTCCATAGCGCTTTTTATACTCCCGGAAAGAGATCATTCTTTGTTGATCTTCGTCCCAAAGTTTGTTAAAAATACATTTCAGGCTTTCCGTGAAAGTAATACTGTTTGCCACTTTGTCCATGATCGGATTTTCGTGGTGGCAGCGGGCAAGTTCGTAATTGGGCACCAACGGATTGAGGTGGTGGATGTGGTGGTAGCCGATATTACCCGTCAGCCAGTGGAATAATTTGGGCAGTTTATAAAATGTAGAGCCCTGAACCGCTGCTTGAATGTAATCCCAACGGTCTTTCCATTGCTTGTAGGCCGTTTCGTGCTGGTGTTGCACATAAAAAAACCAGATGGCAATGATGCCGAAAGCGGCAACGATGGGCAGGTGTACCAACAACAAGGCTTCAAAGCCCAGGAACCACACGATTCCAGTATAAATCAGTACCAGCAAAATATTGTTGAACAACAACGCGCGGTGGGCGTGCTCCCAGCCTTTCATGCGAATAAGCGGCAACCGGTTATTAACCATAATGTACCAAATCGGGCCTATAATGAAGAGTACTGGAAAACTTCGGAACAATACGTATTTGAACTTTTTCAGCTTCGGCAAAGCTTTGAATTCATTGACGGTGAGTAGGTCAATATCGCCAATATCGCGGTGTTCCCACAAAATGCCGTTGTGTCCGTGATGGAAATTATGGCTTTTTGCCCAATAACGGTATGGAATAAAGCTCATAAAACTACAAATCTGGCCGACCACATCGTTCAACTTGCGCGACGCAGTGAAAGACTGGTGTCCGCAATCGTGTTGTATGATAAAAATCCGCACCAGGAAAAATGCATTGACGATCGCGAGTGGCAACACCAACCAGAAAGAAACATCCAACAGAAAATACATGGCTACCCAAATGGCCAAAAAAGGGCCAAAAGAAGTAATCATTTGCATCACAGCCTTTCTATTGTCTGGAAGTTGGTACGCTTTAACGATGGCAGGGAGTTGTTTTAGGATGGCGGGGTCGTACTTTTTAATCAAATCACCCATGAGTTACTGAAAATTCCTTTTATTTAAAATTGGGGCGCAAAGTCGGGCTTTTTTACCGTAACCAGGATGGTGATCTTCGTCAGTCAGGTTAATTTTATATAAATCCTGCATTTCAGCGTAAAAATCGTTCATCACTGCTATGGCCGCTCCGGTGAGTTCAATATGCCAAGAGCGATATTTCGCTCGTCGACAGTTATTTTTTACCAAAAACTCCCTTATTAATGATGAATACCTGGAGATTTGGGGATTCCAACCGTATCTAAACAACCCTTTTCAGGTAAAGTTTAAACAACATACACCGGTGGCATCCTTTGGTTTTTATTCAATCATGGCCTTTCTTCGGAAACTTAGATACCGCGGCGCGCACAAATATTGGGAACATCGTTACCGCACTGGAGGAAACTCCGGCGCCGGTTCCTCCGGTGCGCTGGCTCAGTACAAGGCATCCATAGTGAACGACTTGGTGAAGCAACATGCCATCCAATCCATCGTCGATTTTGGCTGCGGCGATGGCGAACAATTGCGCCTCGCCGAATATCCGGCATACCTTGGGCTGGATATTTCACCCAGCGCCATTCAACTTTGCCGCATAAAATTTGAACACGATCATTCCAAAAAATTCGCCGTATATCACCCCGATACTTTTGACGCGCAACAGGCCCGGGCCGATCTGGCGCTTTCCATGGAAGTGATCTTTCACCTGACGGAAGAAGGTGTATATCAAGCATATATGAAGCACCTCTTTGCATCAGCCACCCGGTTTGTGGTAATATTTTCCAGTAACGAACCCGATAATACCGGAGGCATTTTTCCACATTTCAAACCACGCGTTTTTCTGCCCCATGTACCGGCCGGCTGGAAACTCACCCGTCGAATCGAAAATCCGCATCGCGCTGTGAGCATTTCGGATTTTTATATTTTTGAGCCATGACCAACGAACAATTCAAGGAATTTTCACCCGGCATCCCTACCGACCCTGGTATCTACAAATTCGTGGATACGGAAGGGGTTATTTTATACGTCGGAAAGGCTAAAAACCTTCGCAATCGCCTGAATTCCTATTTCGGCGACAAAAAATACCAGCTTGCCAAAACCAAAGCCCTTGTGCGGCATGCCAACCACATTGAATTCACCATTGTTGAAACGGAGTATGATGCGCTGCTGCTGGAAAATACCTTGATTAAAAAGCATCAGCCGAGGTACAACGTGATGCTGAAAGATGAAAAATCGCCGCTTATTTACATCTGTATCAAAGCCGAACGTTTCCCGCGGGTGTTTCTTACCAGAAAAACCATCAAAGACGGATCCACATATTTCGGCCCATACCTTCAAAAATTCCGCGTCGAACAAATTACCGAACTGATCCGCAAATTGTTCCAACTCCGCAACTGCACCCTGCACCTGTCGGCAGAAAACATCCATAAAAACAAATTCAAACCCTGCCTCGAATACCACATCAAAAACTGCGCAGCGCCATGCGTTGCATTTGAAACGGAAGATACCTACAACAAAAAGATCGAACAGATCAAAAACATCCTGAAAGGCAACTTTGCAGCTGTTAAAATCCACCTAAAGGAAGAAATGCTGCGCGCTGCCGAAGAGATGAAGTTCGAACAGGCGCACGCCCTCAAGGAAAAACTGGCGCTGTTTGAAGACTATCAGGGCAAAAGCACGGTGGTCAATCCTTCCATCAAAGACGTCGATGTGTTTTCCATTGCAGAAGACGAAAAAGAAGCCTACGTGAATTACCTCAAGGTGGTAAACGGCGCCATCATCCATACCTACACACTCACGCTTACCAAAAACCTCGACGAAGACCGCGAAACACTGCTGTTTTTTGCGATCCAACACCTGCGCGAACGTTTCAACAGTATCACCCAGGAAATCCTGGTGCCTTTTAGTCCCGACCCCTCCGGCAACGATGAAGCACGCCAGATGGACGGGGCCTTTTTTGTCGTACCCAAAATCGGCGACAAAAAAAAGCTGCTCGAATTGTCGGAAAAAAATGTGCAGTACCACCTGCTGCAAAAGAAAAAACAAGCAGCCAACGCCACCGGCCGTCAAACATCAGCCGAACGGATCCTGCGTACCCTTCAATCCGACCTGCACATGGATCAACTGCCTCTGTGGTTGGAATGTTTCGACAACTCCAACCTGCACGGCAGCAACCCCGTTTCCAGTTGTGTGGTGTTCCGTAACGCCAAACCAGCCAAGCGGGATTATCGCCACTTTAATGTCAAAACCGTGGAAGGTCCCAATGATTTTGCTACCATGGAAGAAGTGGTGTATCGTCGGTACAAACGCCTGCTTTCTGAAGGAGCCGGCCTTCCGCAGCTCATCATTATCGACGGTGGCAAAGGGCAGCTCGGCGCAGCCATGAAAAGCATCCGCGCGCTCGGCATCGAAAACCAGGTAACGGTGGTCGGTATCGCCAAGAGGCTCGAAGAAATCTATTTCCCCGACGATCCGGTGCCTGCGCACATCAACAAAAAATCAGAATCGTTGAAGCTGATCCAGCAGGCGCGCGACGAGGCGCATCGGTTTGGCCTCACCTTCCATCGAAACCAGCGCAGTCGCAGTTTTTTAAAAACCGAACTCACTGAAATTCCCGGTATTGGCGCCAAAACTGCGGAAAAGCTGTTAAAACACTTCGGATCACTCGCGCGGGTGCGCGAAGCGGAAAAAGCGGCCGTGGAAGCAGTGATTGGGAAAGCGGCGGCAGAGAAGGTGGAAGTATATTTCAACTCCGATCAACCCACCTGAAACGTCCGCATACTGATGCCTCCAAATTCCACCGACTCATACACCTGCGTGACTGGCTCTTTTTCTTCCGACAAGCCCAGGGTGTACAACATCGGGATGTAGTGATCGGGCGTCGGCACAGAGAGTTTACCTGCATTCCCGGCGGCTTCATACTGCGCCAGCGCATTGTAATTGCCGGCCGCAATTTTGCCTCCAACCCATTGATCGAACTCGATGGCCCAATCGTAAGGCGAAGCATCGCCTGTGGAAAAACGGCCCATACTCATGCGAAGATTGTGCACGATATTTCCGCTTCCAATGATCAACACCCCTTTTTCGCGCAAGTTGCGCAATTGTTTGGCCAAATCCAGGTGGTATTGCATGGGTTTGTAATAATCGATGCTCATCTGAAACACCGGGATATTCGCTTCCGGGAACAGGTGAACCAGGATCGTCCATGCGCCGTGGTCGAGCCCCCAGGAATCGGTTTCTTGAATCAGGTTGCTTAAACTGGCTGTTTGTTTGGCTGTTTCCGGAGCGCCGGGAGCAGGGTATTGCATGTCGAACAACGCTTTGGGAAAGCCTCCGAAGTCGTGTATTGTTTCAGGCTTCGGCGAAATACTCACATAACTGCCTTCTGTTAGCCAATGCGCCGATACCACCAGGATCGCGGCTGGTTTGCGTCCGTCTTTTTGGAAAGTTTGGCCAAGTTGTTTCATCGCGCGTGTGTACGGATTGTCTTCGAGGGCATTCATTGGGCTTCCATGCCCGACAAACAGGGCCGGCATACGCGCAGTGTTCGGGGCATTTTCAGCCCATTTGGAAAGGTCTTGCAATTTCATATTACAAGTAGCTAATGGCAACATGGCCATGGTTTTGATAAAAGACTTGCGATCCATTCGGCAGTAGTTTAGATGTCGCAAATATAAGTGTTACAACAATTAATTTTTATAAAAGTTGATTTATTTGTTGAAACTCAACTTCCGATTTTTTCAAGCAACCAGGCTCTTTCCGCCACGAGTTGCGTTTCCAACACCTTTTTTTTCAATCGTTTGCGTTCTTCCGGGGCGTTCGGAGGAAGTCGCAATAGCTGAGTGGTAAAGCGGGCCAGGTTACGGTACATTTCCCGGTGATAGCCCAGTTCGCTGTGCCTGCGCAACCAAACCAGCATGTTTTCAAGCAGCGATTCAAGCGCTATGGTAGCCTCTTGTTCGTAGTATATTTTGAGCAACATTTTCCTGCTTTCCAGTTTGTACATCGGATCGGGCAGGGTTACGTCGCGCAGCAACTCCAGGGCTGCGTCGTATTCATTGCGCCGGAAATGGTAAATGGCAAGGTTGTATTGGTAAATGTTCTCTTGTTCTTTGGCATACAGTTCCACACGATATTTTTCCAAAAACGCTTTTGCCTGCTCCCATTCTTCCAGCGCTAAAAAGGTCATGAGTACATTGTTGTACGTAAACTTTGAAAGTTTCCCTCCCTCATCGTGCAACAGTTTTTTTTCCAACCCCAGCAGGTAAAAACCGAGCGTTTGACGGATGGCAGTGCGTTCGCCGGCATTGATGCGGCGGATGCCATGATTGATGGCCAGCGTGAGCAAATCGCGCATTTCGGCAGGAGGCCCCGTTTCTACCTGGTGCGCCAGCATGGTTTTGTATATTTCAACATGCGTTTCGTTTTCCGGTTCTGCCAGCATCCGATGCCCCTGATGGTATATTGCGATGGAAGGTATTCGTTCGTGCGGTTTTTCAGGCATCAGGGCTAACAATTCATTCAGATGAGGGGATATCATGCGGTTTTGATTGCGAACGTTTTTCTGGGATTGGACCAAACACGCCAATTGCAAACTTTGACCGGCATACCAGGCATCCATTTCGGCCAGCAAAGACTCTACCGACAATTCCTGGTCGCGTTTGCGGTTTACTTCCCATTGGAATTGTTCGTGGCCCAATCGGAAAGACCATAAAAATTTGTCGATTCCCTGGTTTTGCGGGTGGTTGATCGTCGCTTCGGCTTCCCGCACAGCCAACTGGTAGTTTTTTTCCAAACCCAGTTTCCGAATTGCCCGAACCAGCAACCACTCCTTGTGTCCCGGCAAACTGTTCGTTTCCTGCCAGATCAAAAAGTTGCGCATTATGTTGCTTAGATCACTCATGTCACGTCGCAACTGAGGCAAAGAACCTCCTCCTTTGTTCCACATACACCGGATGGCAGCATCAAAATCGGGCAACTTACCCTTCCCGGCACATTGAACCAGGTAGTCAAAAAGCAACAATAATCGATCATTGGAACCTTCGCCTGAAACAGAAACCCAGGTACGCGCACGCCTTAATTGCCACGCCGACATCGCAGTAAAAAATTCGTATAATGCGGATTCTGACATGAAAATTAATTTATTTTGATTTATAATTTTAATTTTTATGGCGATAAAACTACTATTAAAAAGCTGATAATCAAATACAAAAGACATAATTTTATTAAAAACAATCCGATAAGTTGCAAAAAATGACTTTGTACGTGGAACGATGACGCCCGCACATTTGCCCCATCACCAATAAAATAATTACGACAATGAAAAAGTTCAGCCTGCTTTTAGCACTTTTAGTTCAAGTCATCACTTTCATGACTGCCCAAACCAATCAAAAAATCATTTTCGCCAACCTTACGAATGTAGAAGAATCATACGGCAATTTCCTGCAAAACACTTCCGACGGTGGGTATATTTTAACCGGCCACTCCTCAAAGCCAAACAGCGGAAGTTATTCCATTCCTCGTTTGATCAAATTAAATGCGGCCCTCCAGGTAGAGTGGGACAAAAACTACCTGGAGCCGTCGCCGCCCGACGGTGTTACTGCCATCGCATATGCTCCAGCTCAACAAACAGCCGATGGCGGATATGCACTGGCAGTAAGAAACGATTCAACCACCACCGAATTTCTAAAGCTCGATGCGACGGGTAATGTGTTGTGGGAAAAAGACCTGGTACCCTATTCCAACTACGTATCATTAGTAGGCATATTACCTGATGAAAGTTTTGTAGTGACCATAAAAAGTAGCCCATACGAACTTTTTCACCTCGACCCGGACGGCAATATTCTGACCCGAACCACGCTGGTTAATAGCGCATTTAATGGCTACGTTTTTACTGTTTTGTTATCCGACAACCATTTGTTAACCGCCTACAAAACTGCAAATAACAAAACCGTTTTTTTGAAGACGACTACTAATGGCACCTTGATTTGGCAATCAACCCCACAAATCGAGCCACAGTGGTGGTCGAATCAGGGAGGGTCTAGCCTTTCCGCACTGGAGAATGGCGAATTTGCCTTCTTGTGTTATTATAGCAGTATTAACGCCAAACGCATTTTGAGGTATGATGCCTCCGGCAATCTCATCTGGCAATCTGCCGACAATGCTATTCCAGCTACCCTTATCTCCACTGATTTAAAAATCACACCCGATGGGCAGTTTCTCCTCAGCGGCAACACCGTGACCAACAGGGCTTTTGTTGCCAAAATGAACCCTGCCGCCGACGGCATCGAATGGTCGGCCGAATCGCCGGAAGACGGCCAGGAACACCTGACCGGCCTCTGGGCCATTCCCACTGCCGATGGTTGGGCGGCCGGCGTAGGATCCACCCTGAACGGAAAATTCGGCTTCATGAAAGTTGGCGTCAATTCAGGAATAACCATCAACACCCTAACTGGCCGAGTGGCAAAAGATAACGACCAAAACTGTGCGGTTGGAAACAACGAATCCGGCATTCCATATGCACGGGTACGCGCAAGCAACGGGTCTGAAATATTCAATGATTTTACCGATGGTAACGGGAACTATACCTTATTGCTGCCCGCTGGTCAATTTGAAATCGAAGTATTTCCAAACCAGCCCTTCTTCAACTTATGCCCCAACGCCCCGACGGAAGTGAATTTCCCAACTGGAAATAACAGCTCGGCAGCCCTCAACCTGCCCATGCAATCGCCCGAATTAATCCATGAAATCAATGGAACGGTACGCCTCGACCAAAACAACAACTGCACAGCCGAAACCGACGAACCGCTCCTTACCAACTGGCAGGTTAAACTCCATACCGATTCCGGCGATTTGTTTCTGAAAACCGATGTCAACGGTGAATACAAAACTTTTGTTCCGGAAGGTTATTACGAAGTTGAGTTGATTCCTCTGAACAACCACTTCAGCGTTTGCAGCCCCAATCCGAAACAGATCACTTTTTTAGGCTCTATCCCCCAAACGGCTACCCTTGATTTTGTTGCCAACCCGGCGTTTTTGTGCGCACGTATGCGGGCAGATCTGGGAAGCAACAACATAAGGCCATGCAGCACGGCCACCATTTACGCCTCATACCGCAACGACGGAACGGTGATAGCTACAGACGCCACACTGCAAGTGACCCTGGATCCGCTGCTTACTTACGTCAGCTCCACGGTAACACCGGTTTCTGTCAATGGTCCGGTTATTTTGTTTGATCTTGGCAACGTTCCGGCAACGCCGGGTGGCACGTGGAAAAGTATACAGATCGAAGCAGCGGTTGATTGCTCACTCAACATCGGTGATCAAGTGTGCGCTTCGGCGGCCGTCACCCCCGATGAAGATTGCTCTTCCGATCCGAACTGGAGCGGCGCCATTATCAGCGTCAGTGGTGAATGTACCGACGAGGACGAAGCTGTGTTTGTCCTGAAAAACATTGGGAATGCGCCATCGCAGGTGCTCGACTACATCATTATTGAAGATCAAATCGTGCTTCTCCAGGAAATGTTCCAATTGGAGCCGGCAGAAGAATTGCGCGACACCGTGCCTGGAAATGCGCTTCCGCTTTCGCTGATCGCCGACCAGGAGCCTGGCTACCCAGGCGATACCAGTGTGGTGTGGAATATCTTCAACTGTGGCGGTAATTCGAATTCCAACAGCGGTTTCGGTGGTCCGGCAGGCCCATACACCCATCAGGAGTGCTTCGCAATTTCAAACTCTTTCGATCCGAACGACAAATCCGCTTCGCCGGAAGGAAATGGTCCGCAACATTTCGTGCACCCCGGCACGCCGCTTGAATACCGCATTCGTTTTCAGAATACCGGCAACGATACCGCGTTCCTGGTGGTTATTCGCGATACACTTTCTCAACATTTCAATTTTGGAAAGATAGAGCCACGCACCGCAAGCCATCGTTATGAGTACGCACAGATCAATGACAGCATTCTGCAATTCACGTTTGAAAATATCCTGCTTCCCGACAGTACGACCAACCCCGCAGGGTCGCAAGGATTCGCAGACTTTACGATTTATCCGAAAGATGGACTACCTGATGGCACTGAGGTGGTGAATCGTGCTGCGATTTATTTCGATTTTAATGAACCGATCATCACCAACGAGGTAAGTCGGGTGTATGGCAAATACGTAACGGTAAAAATTCGGGAATCGGTCCTTGATGTTTCCGTGAATGTATTCCCCAATCCGTTCATGGATCAGGTTACCTTCGAAATTCCGGAACAAGTGGTTACAGGAAATGAAAGCCTTCAATTATTCGACGCTGCAGGCCGCTTGCTTCGCACGCAACGTTTCGAGGGCGCTCATTGCCGACTTTTAAGAGAAACACTGCCTGCGGGCGCCGCGGCGTGGAATATTTCCCAGGGAGGCCGGGTAATTGCAGGTGGGGTAGTAGTAGCTCAATAAATCGATGATTTTCGTACAGAACCCGCAGAGGTAATCACTTCTGCGGGTTCTGCACATTCAGCGGGAAAGACTTTACAACCCTAAATGCTCCTTAATAATCGGCTCCAGCGTTTCTTCCAGGGTTTCTGAAAATCCGGAATGCACATGGAGCACTTCTTTGGTTTTAGCATCCACCAAAATCAACAAGGGGTATCCGGTGACACCCACTGCTTTGGCCAGGCTTTTTTCAGGATCAAACAGGGTGTTATAGGTGATGTTTCTGGTTTTTAACCATTCCTTGAGCTTTCCCGGGTCTTTATCAATCGGATCGACGCCCAACACCGCCAAACCTTTGGAACCGAATTTCTGGTGCAAGTTTTCCAGTTTTGGCATCGCTAATTGGCACGGGAAACAGCCCTTGTACCAAAAATCGAGCAGTATCAGTCCATTTTCCTGTTTGGCTGCTGCAAAAGCATTCCCATTCAGATCATTCAGGGTAAAATCAGGAAGCTTGGCTCCGGCTGTAATTTCCGGAATTTCACGTTTGGCAAAAGCATTGGGGTCGTATTGTTCAAAGACATATTCCGACGCCAGTTTTTCCACATTGAAATAATCGGCCAAGGTAGCTGTTGACGGAAGCGGAGTGATAGGCGAAAATTCTTTCAGTTCGTATTGCCACCCGTCAAACAGCCAAACGACACCCGTGTAACGAGCCAGGCGATGTTCGGGCATCGCGATATCATAATGAAGGGCGGAGATGATTTTATTGTTTTCCACATTGCCCAGCATCGGCTCTATCGTGGTATCGCGAATGGTCAGTCGTTGATACAGCTTATCCGCTTCACGGACAGAACTGATATACACACTATCAAAATACGACGCCCGAAAGGTGGGTCGGCCATGGTACAGCAGGTTTTTATAGATCAGGTTATCAATTTGGACGTTCCCACGGATCACTTTTGGAGCGCCTCCCAACGCGCGGACATCTTTTACGATGACCTTTTTAGGGTCTTGCAAAGCAATTTAAAAAAGTTCGCCATCGTAGGCATACATCGGTTTGTCGTTTTCAAAAACAACAAATTGCGCCAGCGAATCGGGATTTTTTTCGTGTTTGAAGAAGTAGCAAGTGCCTTGGTTCCGGATGGTGTCGGTTCCATCGGCGAATTTGAAAGCCGAGCGGATGGAGAACTGGCCCTGGGGTATTGTTGCAACGTTGGTGCTCAGGGTTTGGATAATGGGGGTGGCGTTTTGGTAGGGTTGGGCGTAGGTAATTGCCGTGGTAGCCAGGCAGAAGACCACAAGTAGTTTTTTCATGTTTTAGTGTGATTTGTGCAAATAGAGGAATAAAGTATGGGGGTGAAGTTCGGACATGGTGGATTATTTCGACGAAAGGGGCGATTCGGGAAGTTAAACGTTCTTGTTATTAATCTTTTACACTACTGGAATCCAGATTTGATTTTTAAAAAACAATATTAGCAAAACCAAACCCTAAATATTTTAGGAAAAATCCGAAAATATTTAGTATCCGAAAAAATTTCTTATCAAATTATAATTATAATTTATATAATAAATTAATATATATAATCATAAAACACTGAATATAAATTAATTAAGTTTGTTTTTTTTATAATGTCTTGCGAAACGGGGGTAAAAAATTGCAACTTGCACCAAGAAAACAAATAACCATGAACGCCCACATTCCGGAAAAGAAATCCGGCCATCCGTTTAAAAAAATTATAGCTAATCCGTCGATTATGAGTTCCGTAATCCATGAAAGTTTGCCTTCAACCCCATCTGTCAATTTGTATCACTTGCATGAAGGAGACGTCATCAGCATT
>JAEUUR010000355.1 GCA_016787465.1 Saprospiraceae bacterium
GCAGTCATTTTATCGCGCGACCAAGTGTATTGCAAGCCATATTCCAGTTGGTTTTTGTTGTCGAGCAATCGCCGGAAGCCAAATCCTGCAAACACTGCAATATTCGGAATTTTTGATTCTACCTTGTCTACAGGAAAATAGCCGTCTTCTACCGTTCTGGGCGGGTTTAAACCGAAATTATTGATCACTTGATAAGGAGTTCCCCAGGAACTTTTAAATTTTACCGACAAGGGAAAAGTGAATGCCGCGCCGCCGCTCACAACCACTGTTTGCTTTTGATAAGCGCGAGGAGTGATTCTAAGTCCTATTGGTATTTCCAGATAATGTGAACGCACATCCAATTGATAGCGGTAAAAATAATGCGCATTAAACGTTTGAGTGCCTACCCGATACCCTTTGAAAAAATCGTTTGACAGAGAATCGCTTTTAAAACTTTGATTTGCATATTTGGCGCCAATTGTGATTCCAAAGGTAGGGCCGATGTTTAAACATCCTGAAACACCGAAAGAAGGTTTGACCCCTGACCCGAACTTGGCCTCATCCAATAAGATGATCCCTTCAGGGAAAATAGGCGGAAGCAGAAATGATGCTGCGCCATGCACGCCTGCGATAAAAGTAGTTTTGGTTTTGGGAATTTCTGCCTCTGTTATTTTAGAGCCGTAGGCGCACTCATTCATTGCCTTGACAAATCGTGCCAGGCGTTCTTTTTCGTAGAATGGCTTGAGTTTTGATTTTTTGGCACAGTCGCCGAAGTATGTGTTGAATTGGGTTTCCAAGGCATGTGAATTAACCCTTATAAGGTTAGGTTTCTCCTTGGAACTGAGGTAAAAAACGGATGTCAGCTTTTTCCACCTCCCCTCATATAGGTTGTAACCTCCGGCAAGAAATTGCTGGATAAACAACTGAAGGGTATCCGGGCCCTGCACCAATTGTTGCGGATAAATGGCAAAACCGTTGTCGCGAACCGCGCGTCGGATTTCCTGTGGCTTGAATGGAATCCAGTCTTGTTGCCCGGTTTTTTGGATTCTGATAACGCCTTGCCAGATTTCACCTACATACAAGGTTCCAGCAATGGAATCGCCGGAAGCAGTAATGCAATAACCTGGGAATTGATCGGTGTTTTGAGCAAAGATGGTTTGCGCTGCAAGAAACATGAGCGCTACAAGCAGATGGGTTTTTTGAATCATTGGGAGTTTGTTATTTAGGGTGGAGAAATAGGGTTTAATTTTATTGAACGGATGAAATAACGAACATATTCAAAATTTAATTGTGTTATAAAACGAGAAGCTATTTCAAAAGTGCTGCCAGTTCAACAGGCTGATACTTTTGAGACGACTTCTAAAATCCGATCATTTCATGATAAGCCACAAAAAGGCAAATCGCCAGGATCACCAGGTTGGGCGCCACCGGAAGTTTGAGTTGCTGATGCATTCGAGCCGCAACCACCATGGTTAACCCCAAACACAATGCGGCAATGCCTGAAAGCAAGGGATAAATGTTCACCAAACCTGGCAATATCAAACCCATAGCGCCCAATACTTCGAGTATTCCTATTCCTTTGATTTGATTTGGCTCAAGATTGACCAGGCTTTGCATGCCATTGTTCAAAAGCTTAGCTTTAGGCAAAAAGATTTTACTCATCCCTATCAATGTGAAAAGGGTAGCTAACAGTCCTTTTAAAATCCAAATTGTTGTTTCCATGAATTGATCTATTTTTTTTGTTATTAATCGTGCAAAAGTATCATACATTTGCTTTCTATAAGTAATCAGTTACCTAATCGTAATCAGTTACTTTTGGGTAATCATATTGAATTAAGCATGAAAAAGAAGGAACACAAGGAATGTTTGGCAACATTGGCGCCGGTAAAAGATGCGCTTGACGTCATCAGCGGGAAATGGAAGATTTTAATTTTAATATCTATTTGGGAAGGTAATACCCATTTCAGGGAAATAGAACGAAGTATCCCAAAACTTAGCACCAAAGTATTGGCGAAGGAATTGAAGGATCTGGAAGCAAACAGATTGATCACCCGTACGATTGTAGATGATTATCCGGTCCGAACGGAATACAAAATAACCGAACATGCCAAATCCCTGCAGAAGGTGATCGAGGAACTGAGGAATTGGGGATTAACTCACCGTAAGGTCATTTTTGGAAAATAATTAAACTCGTCAGGCTTGCGGCGAATAAACAAAATATTCGCCGCATTTTTGCGGCGAATATTTTGTATTTTTGCCACAAAATAGCTTAGACTATGGCAAGATACATTTACGAGCACCCCAATTGGACAGATTTTTCATGGCAAGATAAATCCATAAATGTTGTATTTGGAGAGGTTCGACTGATGCAAGGCAAAATATTAGGACAGATGAATTCCTTAGGCTTCTCTATCAAAGAAGAAGCAACGCTTACCACCTTAACCTTGGATGTCGTAAAATCATCTGAAATAGAAGGCGAATTGCTCAATTATGATCAAGTGCGTTCCTCCATTGCCAGGCGTTTGGGCATCAATTCTGCAGGGCTTGTACCCAGCAACCGCCATATTGAAGGAGTGGTGGAAATGATGTTAGATGCCACTCAACGGTACAGTCTGCCGTTGACAGAAAAACGATTATTTGGCTGGCATGCATCGCTTTTTCCCACAGGATATAGTGGTCCATACAAGATTGAAGTGGGACAATACAGAACAGGAGTAATGCAAATAATTTCTGGCGCAATGGGTAAAGAAAAAGTCCATTATGAAGCCGTAACACCGGAAATGGTAAAATCAGAAATGGACAAATTTTTGAATTGGGTCAATAATGACAACTCACTTGATCCTGTGATCAAAGCAGCCATAGCTCATTTTTGGTTTATCATCATTCACCCTTTTGATGACGGTAACGGAAGGATAGGCAGAGCCATAACCGATATGTTGCTTGCCCGTGCAGAAGGCAGCGGCGAACGCTTTTACAGCATGTCAAGCCAAATATTGACCGAACGCAAACGCTATTACGAAATTTTGCAAAAAGAGCAGCACAGTTCGGGTGACATCACCGAATGGCTCGAATGGTTTTTACATTGTCTTAAAAATGCAATGCTTGCTACTGAAAGTACCACCCAACGTATTTTGCGCAAAGCCGAGTTTTGGAAACGACAAGAACACACACCCATCAACGAACGTCAACGATTGATACTCAATAAACTTTTTGATGGATTTGAAGGAAAACTGCAAACTTCAAAATGGGCAACGATTACCAAAACTTCCACTGATACTGCTTTGCGAGATATAAAAGACTTGGTGGAAAAAGGAATTTTACAACAGACAACCGAAAGCGGGCGAAATGTCAATTATGAATTAGTGAATAAAAATACTGCAGATTAAACACAGCCACGACCATAACAGACCGTTTAATAAGGATATTTCATTTGTTCATTAACAACATCAATAGCGCTTTAAAACTTCATAAACCATCCCATCCCCAATCTTGCCAACCAAATTTTAGGCAACAAAACCAGGCTTTTAAACCTTAACCACTCCCCTTTTATTCGAGCCTTGTGCCATAAAACAGCATTTACCGTATACCTGACAGCAAAATCATAGTACTTGCGCGGATAGGTTCGTTTGAAATCCAGGTCGCGATCGGTGCGTTGGCTCCAGGGCAACGAAGCAACAACGCTGTTTTCCACTTCTTCATACAAACCGGTACCTTTGATTGGATAGGCGACCGTGATCGTAAATAAATCCGGGTTGGCCGCTTTCAGATGCGCTACCGTTTCCAGGATGTCCTGCTGCGTTTCGCCCGGATAGCCAAGCATGATAAAAGTGCCGGTTTCGATGCCTTCCAAATTGGCAGCCCGAATCATGTTGCGTACCTGACCCACTTCTACCCGTCGATCCATGGCATCAATGATGCGCTGCGATCCGCTTTCGGCGCCAATCCACACCCTGAAACAGCCTGAAGACTTCAAAATTTTAATCACCTCTGGGTTAAGCCGGTCGGCTCGGGTTATACATTCAAAACGCACTTCAACAGCGCGGCATTTCAGTTCATCGTGAAACTCCTGCAACCATTTATGGCTGACCGTAAATACATCGTCCACAAACCAAATCAAATCAAAATCAAAGTTGGTTTGTAAAAAAACAATTTCATCTACCACGTTTTGCGGACTGCGCCTTCGATAACTTTGCCCATAAACAGCGGTGCTGCACCATCGGCAGGTATACGGACAACCTCTTTGGGTGCTAATGCTGATGGCACTTTTGCCGTGCGCCTTTTTCCAGGCTGTGAGGTATGCATGGAGGTCAATTTTATGTCGATTGGGAAAAGGAAGGGCGTCAATGTCGCGGATTTTTTCACGTGTGGCCGTTTTATGAACCGAACCATCCGCCGTTTTATAGGCAATGCCAGAAACATGTTCTAATTTTTGTACAAACTGATGATTGTCAGATGTTTGAATGGCGGCGCGTGCCACATCCTCCATGGTTTGTTCGCCCTCTCCTATCACGATCACATCAGCGCCTTCCTGCAAATAATCAACGAGGTTGTGGGTAACGTCGGGCCCTCCCAAAACAATCAGCGTTTTTTCCAACTCGGGTTTCGATTTTACAAACCGAATTAATTGCAGGATGTTGAGTTTCGTCATCAAATTCGTGTACAGCGCCAACACCCGTGGTGGATTTTTCAGCAAATGCTGCTGTAAAAGTTGTTTTGAAGAGAAGGTGGTATCAAACACTTCATTTTCAATTCCGGTCAGGTCCAGCCATGCTGACAGATACAACAAACCCAATGGCGGATAAGGTTTCATGATCCGTTGCTCCTTCGGATCGTCGGCAAGAAAATATCCATGTGTAAATAGTACCTTCATAATTCAGGTTCAAAACTAAACACGGTTTGGTGTTATCAGGGAGAATTCACCGGTTGATTTCAAGGAATGTGCTTAAACCAAAATTCCGAATCGAAGTCTACGTAATAAATATTTCAACATGCGAACTATTCTCGTCCTTTCAATCATCTTCACCGGTTTGTTTCATGCAGCTCAAGCCCAAAGTCAACTAAAACCATTTATCGGGGTTGATAGTTTACCAATCTCCTCCGATCCTGTTTGCCCGGTTCCATTGTACCTGGGTGACTTCGAAGATTCCGGACTTTTTGAAGGAGATACGGTGCCAGATTTTCAATTATTTACCCCGGAGGGCGAAGTGTTTCATTTAGCAGATATGCTTACTTTCGGCAAACCTGTTTTATTGGTGAACGGAAATTTCACCTGTCCTGTTTTCAGAGGAAAAGTTCCTGCTTTAAATCAATTGGTTAGCGAATATGGCAACGAAGTTATTATCCGGGTGGTGTATACAGTGGAAGCTCATCCGGATATCGACATCAGTCCATATTTTGGATATGTAAATACCGGCTCACCGAATGTCAATGCGGGAATTTTGTACCGCCAACCTACCACTTATGGCGAACGACTGGCCATCATCAATGACATGACTTCCGAAATCGATATCGACGCGCCGATTTTGGTCGACGGCCCATGCAATGAATGGTGGTCAACATTCGGCCCAGCACCAAATAATGCCTATCTAATTAATCCACAAGGAATTGTTGTTGCTAAACACGCGTGGTTTAACCGCTCTCCGGATGACATGTCTTGTGACATCGACAAATACTTTAATCCCACAGCCAATTGTGGAGGCACAGGTGGCTCACCTGGTTCATTTACCTTTAATTTTCTAACCGACACTATTGCTTATGGCGCTCCAGGCGACGCATTGTACGTGGAAGCGGAATTAAAGAACCCCAGCAATAACCCCGTCAATATTGAAATAAAACGCATGGTTGAAAATATCCCTGATCAATGGACAACCTCCATGTGCATCGATATTTGTTATTCCACCGCCGTCGACTACACCACCATCCAGATACCGGCCGGTGGTTCCCAATTATTCATCATGGATTTTTTTACCGGTATCGATGAAGGTTTAGGTATTGTTCAAATCGGGTTTCGAAACCTGGACAATGACAACAACCGTTACGTCAGGCGCATGTGGGCTTCCACGGTATTGACAAGCAATACTTCTGAAATCGCGGATTTATCAAAAGTTGTTTTCCCTAATCCGGCGAATGAGTCATGTCAACTAACGCTCCCGGAAGCTTGGCTGCTTGATGGCTCAATTGAATTAAATCTGACTGACCTAAATGGCCGTTTGATCCGACGGGAATTAAGCGCTTCACCCACCACCACCCTATTACGCAATGGGTTGAATCCCGGATTGTATTTCATGCAAGTCACACATCCTAAAAACGGATTATTGGGAGTTTGCAAGGTTATTTTTGATTAAAGGAGCGAGTGTCGGATGATGGGATACGCTCCAACTCCAATACATAATGATCGGAAGCATAGGCTGCGAATGGGGGCATGAGATGTTTTTCCATCCATACCAGTATCTTAAACAACCGAAGATGGCGGGCAAAAAAGTGATTCAAATAAGACGGCGGTAACCAGAAGCCGACAGGGCGGAGCGTTTTTAATTTAAATCCAGGGAAATATCGTTGAAATTCGGCAGGTGCATAATACCAGGTTGAAACAAACACGTCGTCGCCCAAGCGCGCTGGCACCGCATTTTTGCTCAAGCGTCGAAAGGCTGTAGCAAATTTACCTTTGGCCACAAAATACAAAGTCTCCCACCAGCAAAACCGCCCCATCACCACTACGATCAAACTGCCGAGCGGCTGAAGTTTTTGCAGCAGTTCATTATTCAATTTTTGCAATGCTTCAGGTCCGATACAATTTAATCCGCCAAAGTTTGAAAAAACCAGGTCAAAACCATTTTCAGGCAGCTCTGTGAGGTTTTCAAAAGCGCAGACCCGGCAAGTGACAAGGTCCGAAAAGCCTTCGAAATGCGCCTTTTTTGCTGCAATTTCGATCATTTCCGGCGACACATCCGTAGCCAGCACGTGATACCCCTTGGAGGCCAGCCAAACCGCATCATCACCAGCTCCACAATTCAACTCCAGTACACGGGCGGGTGCTACCGAAAGCGCCAAGAACTGTCGCACCTGATCGCGTTGCGCCACCCCAATCCTGCCAAATATTTTATCGTAGGATGCGGCAACGGCGTCAAATTCAGGCCGCATGGGCAATTCGTTTTAGCATCAAAGTATCTATCAGCGCAGCGGGGGCATAATAGCACATTCGAAACAAGGCCCGCCATTGAACCGGGCGCCCTGCTTTCAATGCCTGCCATGCGGATTTACCCTGGGCCAGCCGGAATCGTTTATGTACCAGCCGATGCAGTTTTTTGTAATAAGCCGCCGGAAAAGTTGAAGGATACATCAACGCCAGATCGTCGGATACGGTCCAGTTCTGTTTGTCGCCAAGCAAGTCGTGCACCTTGTCATAAAATTTAGTACCGGGTAATGGATACGAAACAGAGACGCCGATGTCGTGTGGAAGCAATGTTTCCATCATGTTGATTGTAGACTCAATATCCGTTGCTGTTTCACCCAGGTAGCCAAATTGCAGAAAAAAGCACACCTCTACTCCCTTGGATTTTAACAAATGCGTTGCCTCGAATATTTCCCCAACCGTTGTGCCTTTATCCATAGCGTCGAGTATTTTTTGGGAGCCGCTTTCTGCCCCTACCCATACCTGGCGAAGGCCGGAAGCAATCAGTGCATCGATGGTATCTTCTTTCAGCAACAGATCTACCCGGCTTTGGATTTTGTAGGTAAATTTCAAATTCTTCTGAAGTACAATGTCGCGAAAACGCTGTACCCACCCAGGTTTAAGCCCGAATATATCATCCGCCATCCAGAAGTCGCGAACGCCAAACTGTTCAATAAGCAGCTCAATTTCAGCGGCCACGCGTTCCGGGCTTCTGGAATTATAGCGGTTCCCATAAATCGGTTTAGCGCACCAGTTGCATTTATACGGGCATCCTCTTGTTGTAGCGATGTTCAAGGTAAACTGGCCGTGGGCTCGCAGCCAGACCTGTCGGTAGGCTTCCATATCGACCAAATCCCAGGCAGGGTCCGGAAGCTCGTCGAGTTGATTGATGACCGGTCGCGGGGCGGTTCGGAGCGCTTTTCCATGCTTCAGAAAAGCCAACCCAGGGATTAAATCGAAATCTGCCTGCCCCGATTCAATGGCATGAATCAATTCACGCAACGTCATTTCTCCTTCTCCTAACAACACGAAATCAGCGCCTTGTTGCAGGTATTGTTCAAAGTGATCCGTAGAATCACTGCTGCTGACAATCACTGTGCACTCCATTTCTTTTCCCCACTGTGCCATTTGAAATGCCGCCTCGCGCATACGCGTGAGGCACATCTTGGTGAGGTAATTAAATCCATCGTCGTAAATGACCAGGTATTTGGGTTTTTGCTTTTGTAATACAGGTAAAATTTCCGTTTCCGAGGCAACCAACCCTGTATCGAACAGTGCGACTTCATAACCTAAAGACCGCATCAGCGCAGCTGCATACATCGTTCCGTAGGGCGGATACGGTTGCGCCGTTTTCCACTGCTTCACATCGAAGCGGTAAAAGTAGGAGTGGGTAAATAGAATGGAGGACATGGCTGATTGATGGATTATACCCTGCGTTCACTGTAAATGTAAAATGTAAAGGGGAAAATGTAAAATGTAAAGGGGAAAATGGAAAATGTAAAGGATGTCAACTTTTTTACATTTTACATTTTCCCCTTTTCATTTTGCCGTTTATAATTTACCGTTTATTTCTCTCCAATCAGGTAACGTGCCTGACCGACCCAATCCTCCTGAAAAACTTTTCCGGGGCTGATACCTAAAGCCCTTGCGAAGGCGATCACGGCGTCGTCGTCCCAGCTACTGATTTGTTCAAATGAATGAATACCGAGCGACATCAGTTTTTGTTCGGCAATAGGTGTGATTCCGGTAATAACTTTGAGGTCGTCGGTATGTTCGGGGGCGGCTCTGGAACCGCGTTTAGCTGCGTTTTTAATGGAATGTTGCCTTTGAAGCAAGGTAGTTACGCGCAACAGTTCTTTTTGTACCGCATCGGTTTCAGCTTGTGCGGCAGCCAGTTGGGCTTGCAGGTTTGTCCGTTCAACCTCTAGTGATTTTGAGTTTTTTTCAAATTCCACCAACCGTATTTGCATGGCCTTGAAGTCTCGGTAAAGTACTTCCCAGGCTTCCAATTCCTGTCGGGCAAGTTCCAATTGATTCGACAACTCCTGATTCTTTTTGCGTAACCCTTCCGCAAGCGCATCAAGCGCCAGCACCTTTTGAGCCAGTTGAGTGGCGTGCGCTTCTGCTTTTTCAATTTTCAAGTTTGCCGCCTGGGTATCGGGCATCAGGTTCACCCGTTCGTTTTCAAGCCATTGAACCTGCACTTGTAAATTATTCAGTTCCAGGGAAACCCTTCTAAAATCAGCTTCGCGCAGGTCGTGTTGGTGTTTGACATGGGTATACAGGCGGGCGAGGGTATTTTTCTCCTGCTCTATTCTTCCCAACACATTTCGCACTTCTTTTTCTGCGGTATTGGCGCGCAGGGTCCATCCAATGATGGTGCCTGCCACGGTAAACATGGCCCACATCAACCAGAAAAAAACAGGATCCTGCAATAGATCGCCCATGAGCGGAGTTATATGATTACGGCCAAAAATAGCATAAAACATGCCGTTTTTGATCGTTTTTATTCGTTTTTTTTGTCCTTTGCGGTTATTAGCCTCAAATTTGGGCGCCCAATCGTTCTGATGGAGCAACCAACAAAAATACACAAATACGACTGCAAATTTCTAAACTTTTTGATAATCAACAACTTATAGTTTCAAAATGTTTAATTTTACGAAATTTTGAACATTTATACTTTGCGCTGTTTGATTTTTAATTCACAAATCCGGGCAATCCATTCTCCTGCATCCACGCAACTTTAAAAGTAACGCCGGCGCCGCGATCAAACCATGAAAACTACTATCCAATATATTAACTTCATTCGTTGGCGGCTGGGACTTCTTTGGGTGTTTTTTGTTATAACATTTACGCATGCATACACGCAGGTTGAAGTATCAAACAAGCAACGTGCGCCTGAGCAACGCCATCAACTTTCCGAGGCGGCAATCATCGAACAAATAGACATTCAAGGTACCAAAAAAACACGCCGGGCTACCATTCTCCGCGAACTCGAATTTACAGTTGGCGACACCCTGTCCAAATCTGAAATTCGTCAGGCCCTCGATCGAAACAGGCTCAGAATTATGAACCTGGGCATCTTTTCACATTCGGAACTGTCTTTTTCATCATCGACCACTCCTAATGGCGTCATTATTCACATTCAGGTCACGGAAGGCTGGTATGTACTTCCTGTTCCCTTGTTGTCGCTGGCCGACCGCAACTTCAATGTGTGGTGGAGGGAATTCGACCATTCGTTCAAACGTTTGAATTACGGACTTGACTGGACGCAACTAAACGTAACAGGCCGTGCGGATGCGCTGAAAGCAAAAGCCCAGTTCGGTTACACCAACCGCTACGAATTGAGTTACCGTTTACCTGGTATCAACCGAAAACGAACCATCGGATTTGAAACCAGCATTTCATACAGCCGCGGCCATGAACTCTCCTTCAATACGGCGCAAAACAAGTTGCAGT
>JAEUUR010000380.1 GCA_016787465.1 Saprospiraceae bacterium
ACAGAATCATGCAGTTCAATTGAATCCACAGCATCAGCACGATTAATGCGCCGATCGAGCCGTACAAACTGTGATAATTGCCAAAGTTATCCACGTAAAACGAAAACCCCCATGACGTTAAAATGGATAAAACCGTGGCAAGCATGGCTCCTGGGTTGAAAAAGGGGATTGGTCGTCGTGTAGAGGAGCCAAATCGGTAAATCGTCGAAAATGTTGTGTAAAACAGTAGCAAAACAACGGCCCATCTGAAGCCAAACAGGGTGAGTCGGGTAATAAAATCTGCCTTGATATACCTGAACACAAAATCTAAAATCGTGTTGCCCAATATCACAAAAACCACAGAGCCGATCAATACCAAACCAACTAAAAAAGTGAGTTGCAAGGCCGTGATCCGCTTTTGAAATGCATTGCGCTTTTTGAAGCTCTTGTAGTTTTTTTCCATTCCCGACATCATGGACAACATGCCGTTCGAGGCAAACCAGATCGCAAGAAAAAAACCGAATGATAATAAACCGCTTCGCGGCTTGGTAGCGATTTCTTTAATCGTTCCAAACAACATATTACCTGCCTCACCAGGCATAACTTCCGAAATGTTGTCGCGCAACAAATCCTGAAATGCATGAGGTTTGCCGTTCACGATCACCTCCATTTCATACAATGGTGTATAAGGCAATAATGTAAATAAAACAATGATGCCAGGGAAAATAGCAAGGAAAAAGCTAAACGACATGGAATTCGCACGGGTGACAATGGCGTCTTCTTTAAGCTCCTGGTCAATAAAAATAACCAGGTTAAACAACGGGATTCGCTTCAACCCTGGAAAGGAATGCGTTTTCGACCATTCAATTACTTTCAGGAGCAAGGGGTGCTCCGTGAAATAAGTGATGAACTTTTGTATGTATCGGGTGAGTGGCAAGGAGCGGTTATTTCAAAATTGACGAAATTATTTAAAAAAAGGTCTCAGCTTTTCAAGCAGATAATCCGGAGCTTGCACCACTTTTTTAGTCTTCGAATCAAAGAAACAAAGTCTTACGCGCCCTGAATTCACTAACTTACGTTTGTCATTGTACACCTCCACGTGAAAGGTAATATATTCGTCGGGGAGTTCTCTGATCTCCGACCGGACACTGAGCAAATCGTCATAATATGCCGGGCGAACAAACCGCATTTCCAGGCTTACCACCGGCAGCCATATACCAAGCACTTCTTCCAATTCCTTGTAAGTGATTCCAAGCGACCGAATTGTTTCCACCCTGCCTACCTCAAAATACTGCGCATAATTGCCATAATACAAGTAACCCATCTGGTCGGTTTCTCCATATCTCACCCTTATTTGAGTTTCGAAAGCGTACATAAAAATTCAATATATGGATTTTAAGCTGCAAACCTAATATCTTGGCCCGTAGAATTGAAACTTTCCATTAAATGAATATTGCAGTTACGGGCGCAGGCAAAGGACTTGGTCTTGAAGTAGTGAAACGGTATGTACAAGGGCCGGAACACATTGTTTGGGCATGCTCCCGAAATGTGGATCAGTTGATGGCTATCGGCGCCGACAACCTTTTTACAGAGGCTTTGGACTTGGAAAATTGTTCGATAGAAATGATTGAGGAACTGTTTGGCAGGCATATGAACCATTTGGACATCCTGATCCACAATGCCGGCACCCTGGTCAACCTGCCTTTTGAACAAACCGAATTGGATGTTTGGCGTCGGGTATTTGAAGTGAACTTGTTTTCAGCGATTAAAGTGTCCAAAGCTTTATTGCCATTCCTCAAAAAAAGCCATCAAGCGCATATTGTACATATTGGCAGCATGGGCGGCTTCCAGGGCTCATCCAAATTTCCAGGCTTGTCGGCTTATAGCGCAAGTAAAGCGGCACTGGCAAATTTAACGGAGTGTATGGCCGAAGAATTAAAGAACGATGGCATTCATGTGAATTGCCTGGCATTAGGAGCGGTGAATACGGAGATGTTGCGCCAGGCATTCCCAGGATACCAGGCGCCGGTGGAAAGCGCCCAAATCGCAGATTTTATTTGCAGATTCAGTATTGAACAACGCCCGTTTTTTAACGGAAAAATACTTCCGGTTGCAGCTTCTACACCTTGAGAACTTGTTGGTTTTTGAAAACAACAAATAACCACCGCAAAGTTGATAGTGAAAAAACTTGAAAATCAAGTGAATACATCAGCGAAATCATTCAAACTAAATAAATCCGTGTTTAACCGTGGAGAAACTCAGTAAAGAACACCGTCTTTTTGTAGTACTAGCCTGCTTCTTTGTCGGTAATGCCTTGGTTGCTGAAGTGATCGGCCCTAAAATGTTTTCGGTCGAGAAGGTTTTCGGATGGGAGGCGATGAATTGGCGGATTTTTGGAATCGAAAATGTATCGCTGAATTTTTCAGCAGGGTCCATTATTTGGCCGATTGTATTCATTATGACCGATGTGATCAATGAATACTTCGGCAGAAGGGGCGTACGTATGCTGACTTATGTTGCTCTGGCAGTGATTGGTTATGCGTTTATCGTTTTGCTGTTAACCACCAAAGCTCCGCCTGCGGATTTTTGGTTGGCCGTAAACAGTGATTTGAAGCCCGACATTAACACTGCATATTCTCGCATTTTTGGCACGAGTATGATGATTATTATCGGATCATTGACGGCCTTCACGGTTTCCCAACTGCTGGATGCTTTGTTTTTTCAAAAATTCAAAAAAGCAACCGGTGATAAACATATTTGGCTTAGAGCAACCGGATCGACCCTGATCTCTCAGTTTTTTGATACGTTCATCATCTTATTTATCGCGTTTTACTTTGGGGCGAGCCCCGAACAACGGTGGTCGCTCAACCAAATTGCTGCCTTTGGGTTGGTTGGATACGTGTACAAGGTATGCACCGCCATTTTACTTACACCTTTATTATATGTTATACACGGCTTGATTACGAATTACCTGGGTGCGCCGTTG
>JAEUUR010000399.1 GCA_016787465.1 Saprospiraceae bacterium
CTTGGAGCCGGCATTTCACTGGTTAATCCTTTAACAGCTTTCCATAGTACTTCATTGAACTCCCGTTCAGGTTCAGATATACAATGCGCCTATATATTGCGCCGCGCGGTTGTCTGATGTCATTTCCATCAGCTTCTAAAAGCTGAATATACTGGCTTCCAACGCCATTGTTGGTAACCGCCATCCATCTTTTATTGGGTGAAATCGTTAATTGGAGCGGTAAGTCGCCCAGCGGCAAATGGTAATCGCCTGCCGGCGTCAGTTTCCATTGATTGGGTAATTGAATCCTGCTGGAAGATAATTTTAGATAAAGCCCTACGTCGGGGGTTTCAGGACTTCGTAATGCACAGGATGACCCAAAAGCCAGGCATATGCAAGCAAAAAATCGGAGAAAAGTCATGAAGATTTTTTTCTCAAAGGAAAGTGGATTGAAGTGAAGAATGTGCCTATTTTTAAAAAATAAAGAATTAATTTACATGAACACTTCTTTACAATCCTCTTCAATTTCTCGCTACCTTCGCCCCGAACCGTCCGGCACACATCCGTCGGGCAATCAGAAGAAGCCTTTTTCAACTTTATGGATTTCAAAAAGTTTATCCCACATGTTTCCGCTGCGTTGATCCTGTTTGCCGTAGCGGCGTTGTTTTTTGCCCCCAATTTTTTCAGCGGGCGTGCTTTGCCTCAGTCAGATAATGAAAAAGCAAGAGCCATACAAACTGAAATTCAGGATTACATCAAAAAAGAGGGTAGGGCGCCGTTGTGGACGAATAGTTTGTTCGGCGGCATGCCAAGCTTCCAGATTTATACGACACCCAAAGGCAATTTGACGCAACCATTGGCTAAGGCGGCCTTTCTATTTGGAGATTCCTCCGATTTGTGGGCATCGATGTTTGCAGCCATGCTCTTTATGTACATCCTGCTGGTTGTGCTTAAATGCGATTGGAAAGTAGGTGTTTTTGGTGCACTCGCCTTTGGTGTCACTTCTTATAACGTTGACCTGTTGGAAGCCGGGCACTCCACCAAAATGGCGGCGTTGGCCCTTGCTCCTGCGGTGATGGCGGGCATTGTATTGCTGTTCAATAAACGATGGGTGGCAGGAGCAGGTATGCTCGCACTGTTTACTTCATTGGAAATATACGTCAACCACATCCAGATCACGTATTACATCATGATGACCATGGGAATCTATGTGCTGGGGATGCTGGTGAAAGCAATACGCGAAAAAGACCTCCAAAATTGGGCAAAGGCTGCCGCTTTAAGTGCCGCGGCAATTGGGCTTGGCGTATTGTGTAATATGTCCAAAATATGGCCCACTTATGAATATGCAAAAGAAACTATTCGTGGCGGTTCTGAACTGACTTCCAAATCGGAAAAAGGAGACGGTCTTGATAAAGATTACCTGTTTGGTTGGAGCTGCGGCGTTTGTGAAAGTGGTACATTGTTGGTGCCGCATGCTGCAGGTGGCGGCGCCGGGGAATCGTACAGAAATACATCAATTTTCAAAAAGGTAATTACTAACCTGCCAGCCAATGTAACAGCCGATCAATTGGCACGACAGTTAGGTGGTCTTTTATACACCGGCGAGCAACCTTTTGTTGGTACAGCTATTTATTTTGGGGTAGTGGCCATGTTTATGTTTTTCCTTGGCGCATTTTTGGTGGATGGCCCAACTAAATGGTGGTTTTTGATCGGAGGTTTGTTGATGGTTTCCTTTGCCTGGGGAAAGCACTTTTTCTTAAACTCAGATGTTTGGTACAACTATTTGCCATTGTTCAATAAGTTCAGGGCCGTAACTATGGCATTTGGCCCAGCTCAGCTTTGTGTAGCTGCGCTTGCCGCACTCGGCCTTCAACGATTGTGTGATCCGGAGGTGACAACCAAGCGGAAAAAAATGGCAGCCATGTTGGCTTTTGGCATCACTGCAGCGCTTTGCTTGCTTGCCGTGTTCTGTGCGCCGGATTCAGGCCCGAACGAAAGTGTTTTAGGCGACAACCAGGAATTGCTTTCCCTGCTAAAAAAAGATCGGGAAGCCATGATTTATGGTGATTTGTACAGATCCTTGGGCTTTTTGGCAGTTGCCGGAGCTTTAGTATGGCTTTATTTGCGCGGAATCGCATCTGCAACTTTGGCCGTGCTGGCTGTTTCTGCCGTAGCGCTTACCGACCATTGGCTGGTGTGTCGCCGTACCTTGGATGATTCCAAGTATGAATCAAAACGCGCTGCTGTTGCCCCTCCTGCAGAAACAACCGTTGATAAAAATATTAAATCAGATCCGGATCCGTATTATCGCGTACTGGATTTGCGCGGAGGAGATATAGCGACCAATTATATGCCGTCGTTTTATCACAAAAATATTGGCGGATATCACGCAGCTAAATTGCAAATCTTTCAGGAGTTGCTTGATGTGTACTTTACCCAGGAAAACTTCCCGAAAAGTATTCCGATTCTGGGTATGATGAATGTGAAATACGCCATCACTCAAACTGGTTTTAACCGGGTCGCAGATGCATGCGGCAATGCTTGGTTTGTGAACCATTTTGAAGTGGTGCCGGATGCAGATGCCGAATTGGCCGCTCTGGGCTCCCTGCATCCGCGCGACAGCGCTGTATTCCAGCAAAAATATGCTTCCATGCTTGACGGGTTTACCGTTCAGCCCGATAGCACGGCTACTATCCGACTGACTGCTTACCACCCGGAAAAGCTCGAATATGAATACTCGGCAAAAACTGAGCAGCTGGCCATGTTTTCAGAAATTTATTACCCGCCCTCAAAAGGATGGAAAGTGTACCTCAATGGCCAACCGGCGCCTGATTTTACCAAAGCAAATTATGTGCTGCGTGCGATGCGCCTGCCTGCCGGACAGAAACAAAAACTCGAAATGCGGTTTGAACCACAGTCTTTTTATACCGGAGAAAAAATTTCATTTGCGGCATCTGCACTCACCCTCATTTTGTGTATCATAGCCTTCTATTTCTGGTATAAAAATGGCGCACCCCTTACAGGAGGGACGAAGCTCGCCTCCGTGGCATCAGAGCCCAAACCTTCTAAATCAGAAGCTCAGGCAACGCATAAAAAGAAAAAATAGTCAAGTCAGGAATTGCCGGTAAAAGGCCAAATGTTGAATTTTTTAAAAATCAAATACGGCGCTTTGTTGGTGATTCCTGATTTTCCGTTACTTTTCGGCGAATAAACACAACGGCTTTACCTTAGAGCCGAAGTAACAACACTCATTCCATCACTCAATCTTTACTCTCTGGCGCGTATGAACATTAGAAAACTACTATCTGCTCTACCTGTCTTGTTCCTGTTGGGAGCTCAACTTACAGCTCAGGACATTCACTTCTCCCAGTTTAACATGTCGCCTATGACGCTGAATCCTGCGAATATCGGCGCATTCGAAGGCACTGCGCGCATTGGTGGAATTTACCGCAGCCAATGGACGAGCGTGTTAGGCAGCAACCAATTTGAAACGCCTTCTGTGTATGCTGATGCTCCGATCATTCGCGGCTTTCGCAAAAAAGACTGGGTAGGCGTTGGATTGGTGTTTTTTACTGATAAAGCTGGCATACTTGGCTTAACCCATACGGCTGCCAAACTTGGCGCCTCCTACCACCTCGCACTTAATAAAAAAGGTACCACCTACATCACCCTTGGCGCGCAATACGGACAAGCCAGTCGCAGGCTTAACCCTGAAGGCGCCCGTTTTTATGAGGGGTATAAAAACAAAGGCTCACAGGATTATAACCAAAACCTCGATGTCGATTTTGCCAATCTAAGCAGAGATAAAGTGAATTGGACCGATATCGATGGCGGCATCGTACTCAAATCCAAATTGAACGAAAGAATGGATTTCAGCATTGGTTATGCCATGTACCATATTGCCGAAGGTCGTTATGGACTGGTTACGGGAGGCAGCAGCACACCCGGCGGCCCCGTACAAACAAGCGGCGATGAAATTCCACGTCGCTCGGTTGCTACAGGCCAATTCAACATCAAAATGAACGACAAATTCACCGTCAGCCCTACGTTCATTTATCAAACCATGAGCGGCGCGGATGAAATTATTGTTCAAGCACTGGGCGGGTACCTGTTCAATGCCGAAAAAGAAATTACCCTGCTTTTTGGGTTGGGGTATCGCTTCAGAGATGCATTCCATCCTATGATCGGCGCACAATACAAAGCTTTGCGCGTCGGGCTTGCATATGATGTTAATATTTCAGGTCTGAATCCTCAAACCAACTACCGTGGCGGGTTTGAATTAGCGGCAAATTATATCATCAGAATTTACAAACCAGCCGTGATTAAAACCAAGGTGCTTTGCCCCCGTTTCTGATCTCACGGATTGCCCTGATTTTCTGAGTACACTTAAAACCCAAAGGTTTAGAACAACAAACAACTACCATCCACCATCCGGCATAACATGAAAAAATTATTCTTCCTGATACTTTTAGCATTTGTATCGACCATGGTGTCGATGCAGGCTCAACCAATCAATCGTTCTACCCCGGAAGCAAACCTGAAATCCGCAAAGGAGGCAGAAGAAAACGGTAATCCTTACGCCGCACTTGATCTGTATGAAAAAGTGTACGATGAAAATAAGGACAAAGCATTGGCTGCTAAAATCGCTCAAATGAACTATGAATTGCGCGATTATGAAAAAGCTGAAAAAGGATTCAACCGTTTGGTTCAACGCGATCGTAAGTCGGAATATGTCGAACTGCGCTATTGGCTGGCCATGAGCATGAAACACAACGGCAAACATGCTGAAGCTATTGATATGTTCAATCAATACATTGCCGAAGGCGCCGACGAGCAACTGAAAATAGCCGCCAAACGTGAAATCGCCGGATGTGAAATCGCTCGAAAGGCTAAACAACCCGAAAATATCCTGATTAATAACATCGGTAAAGATGCCAACAGCCCTCAAACCGAAAGCTCGCCCTCATACAGCGGCGGCGAATTGTACTACGCCACCCTGATGTCGAAAGAGGTAGTCGTGCTGGACGGCAAACAAGGCGATTGGTATGCTAAAATTGTAACGGCGTCAAAAACAGGAAACGGCGCTGAATTCGGAGAACCCAAACCGCTTGGCCAACAAATTAACCGTGAAGAATGGCACCATGGCAACGTGAGCGTCAGCCCGGATGGTAAAACGATGTTTTTTACGCGGGTTCAATTGGCAGAAAAAGGCCAGGATCTGGCAGAAAGCAAAATATTTTATTCAGTAAAAACCTCAGAAGGTTGGGGCGCAGCCAATGAGGCTGTCGGCATTAATGGCGATTACCTGGCTAAACATCCCTGCGAAGGCGAGTTGTTCGGAGAAAAAGTGTTGTTCTTTTCTTCCAACATGCCGGGCGGAAAAGGCGGTTTCGACTTGTACTACGCGCCAAAGAAATCGGAAGGTGTGTATGGGTTACCTGTCAACCTGGGTGAGGTGGTTAATACACCCGGCGATGATGTCGCTCCATTTTATCAGGATGGCAAACTCTGGTTCAGCAGCAATGGCCGGCCAACGATTGGTGGTTTGGATGTGTTTGAAAGCCAGTGGAATGGTTCCGTTTGGAGCGAACCCAAAATGCTGCCGATGGGAATCAATACGACCCTTGATGATCAGTTTTACACACGTTCCCCAGACGGCATGAGCGGATTCCTGGTGTCTAATCGGCCAGGCCCGAATAACTTAAAAAGCAAAACCTGCTGCGATGATATTTACGCATGGGAAGTAGAACGAATCAAAGTTGATTTGAACGCACTCACTTTCCGCCTCAAACGCAAAGGTGAAAAAGAAAACCAAGCCCTTAAAAATTGCACGGTCAGCGTAGTGGATGTGACAAGCAAAAAACCGATCAACATTGAAGAAAAAACCAACGCAGCAGCGAATAATTTCCCATTTACGCTGGAACCTGAAAAATCATACCTGGTAGTAGCCAATGCTCCCGGTTACAAACCCGATACGGTGCGTTTCAACACGGTGGGTATCAAAAAAACAACCAGCATTGAAAAGAAACTTACGCTTCGGCTCGAACGCAAGGAACCTGAATACGACACGATTCGGTTGAATGAACCAATTCGCCTGGATAACATCCTCTATGATTTCGACGATGATAAAATTCGTCCGGATGCTGAACCTGATCTTCAGTACCTGACAGATTTGATGAATAAATACCCCGACATGAAGATCGAATTGTCGTCGCATACCGACGCCAGGGGTAATGACGCTTACAACGAAGATCTGTCGCAACGCCGTGCTGAAAGCGCCCGCCGCTGGCTGATCGCAAAAGGTATCAAGGAAGACCGGATTACGCCAAAAGGTTATGGAGAAAAAGTATTGCAGAATAAATGTTCCAACGGCGTAGAATGTACAGAAGAAGAACATCAGCTCAACCGCCGCACCGAATTCAAAATCATTTCCGGACCAACTAGTATCATCACTGAAAAAATTGAAAAACGGGAAAAACCGGCGCCTTCCAGCGGCAAACAAGCTGTTTCTGAAGCTGGAACCGTGATTCAAAAACTGATGAATGCCATCCAGGATACAGTTCCTCCCACTTCAGATGTATGGCAAAATCCGGCCGACAAAGAGGTGAAATTTAAGTCGGAAGTTTGGAATTATGAAGAAGTGCGGGAAGGCGTTATCGTCAAAATTCAGTTTACTTTTGTCAACATCGGCTCAAGGGCGCTGCAAGTAGAACTCGTTAGCGGATGCGAGTGTATGAATATCAAATGGCCTAAAGGGGATATACAGCCAGGTGCTTCTGCCAACATCGATATCGACTTCAATACCAGAAGTTACAAAGGGGATATTGTTAAAGACCTCGACGTGTTGTTTAAAAACACAGATGAAAAAGGCTACCCACTGGTCAAGCAACTTAAGGTTGTTGGAAAAATAAATTAATGCCATGCTTAAAAAATACGGGAAGAGGATTTTGCAAGCGCTTCTGGGTATCCTGCTGATCGCCCAATTCATCAGACCTGCCAAAAATCAGTCTGGCGACGCACCCGGCGATCTGACATCCAAATACAAGGTGCCTGACGAAGTAATGGCCTTGCTTAAACCGGCCTGTTATGATTGCCACAGCAACTATACCCGGTACCCTTGGTATGCCGAAATACAACCTGTGGGCTGGTGGTTGGCTCAACATGTGAACGAAGGAAAAAAACACCTTAATTTTTCAACGTTTACAAACCGGAAGGTGGCTATTCAGAACCATAAGTTTGAAGAAATCATTGAAATGGTGAAAGAAGGAGAGATGCCGATGGCTTCTTATACCTGGACACACCGCGATGCCATACTTTCCAAAGAACAGCAAAGTCTGATCACCGGTTGGGCACAATCCATGATGGATTCTTTAAAAAATCAATACCCGGCTGATAGTTTGGTGTTAAAAAGGCGTTAATGCTGGCAATTAAAATATTGATTATTAGGTGGTTATAGATTGTTGTGTTTTAGATGGGAATTGTTTGGCATGGATTTTGGCTTATTGAACCTAGTGTTGCACAAAAACCGATTCGCAGCACGAGTTTTAATATGAAATCCAAGAACAAATCCATCGTTACACTCGCAGCATTTATTTTTCACGCCGTGCTGATTTACCTGGCAATTCAACAAATGAATTAATCCAAGCTGAAGATTGTGGTAAAATGAATCGGGGAGCCTGAACAACAGGCTCCCCGATTTATTTGTGCCGAAGCCCGGCAGAAATTATTTGGTAAAAATTTGTAACGGGCTGTTGTTGTTCGCAACCACATAAGTCTTCTTCCCTCCGGCACTTTTTAACACCGCTAAATCCCTGGCTTCCCGCACAGCCCAAAAACCCGTGAATATATTGTCCATCCAGGTAAATTCCTTGTTCCCGCCGCCCAAAAACAACGCGCCATTGCCGGCATCTACCCGGTTGGTTTCTACTTCAAAACCGTATTTATTGCCGCACAAAAGGATGTCTGCATGGCCATCCTGGTTAAAGTCGTCAATTGCAATTCCCTGAACTACAGATACTTGTGCCTGAAACGGCAACACATGTTTAATGAATTTTCCGCCCTGGTTTTCCCACCAGCAGCTTTGTAACTCATAACATACGAGGTTTGTTGCTGCATCCAGGTCCTTTTGCGACCAAATATCCGACACCGTGGCTTTTGCATAGTCCTCAGAATATAAAAAGCGCTTTTTCAAGCTCGGGATTTGTTTGACAAGCACATCTTTTTGAACCAAAGGATAAATTTTACCTTCCTCTTGAAGTGCGACGACCGGATCGAGCGTACCGTTGTTGTCAAAATCCTTGGCAAAACACCTGAGTGGCGCTTCATTAGAGGCCATAAACCGAAGGTTTAAACCAAAATTGCCGGTAACAAGGTCCAAATCTCCATCCTTATCCAGGTCGGCTACTGCCAAACGATTCCACATGCCATTCGTTTTCTCAAGACCAAATTGGCTGGTAGCGTTTTGCAGACGATTATTGGCCAACTTGAAAACAGAAACCGGCATCCATTCCCCTGTTACGACGAGTTCGGGCTTTTGGTCGCCGTCCAGATCGTGCCATTGAAGGTCGGTAACCATCCCGCAGCGCTCAAAATCGCCGGCAACCTGTGCTGTTACGTCGGTGAATTTGCCGCCATTGTTTTGCAACACCAAACTACGAGGCGATAGCGGCCAGTTTTTGGGAACCAAACGTCCTCCAAGAAATAAATCCTGATCGCCGTCGCCATCATAATCGAAGGCACCAGCGCGCAAACAAACATCCTTAATTTCAGGTAAGGCGCCCCCTGAAGATTTGCTGAAATTCCCTTTGCCATCGTTTAAATAAAGCCTGCTCTGCCAAAGTGTGGAAGCACTCGCCTCTGCACCGCCGCTTAAAACAAATAAGTCGAGGTCTTTGTCGCCATCTGCATCAAAAAACAGCCCACCGTGGTCTTCAAACTGATTATCTGCTTCAAATACAGCGGTCGACATAGCTTTGAAGGAGCCATTCCCGGTTTGCAGATAAACACCCGCGGGAGCATTTGGCCCGTTTCCAATATAAAAATCGTCTAAACCATCGCCATTGATATCGCCCTGGGCCGTTAAAGGTCCTAAATCTGAAATTGTCCAAATATTGAGCAACCAGGACTCAAAATCGTTAAAAGCATTTTCCTTATGGCGGAATGTAACCCCGGAGCTTGCCGTTTTGTCGCTGAACAGCGTTTGGCCTTCCGCGTTTGGAGGCGTCAAACTGGCAATATATCCTGAAGCGTTGTTATAATTTAATACCAACCGTTGGTTTGCTGGTACGTTGGTCAGCGTTTGAAGCTTTCCATCCGGCCATCGCACGGTAAGGCGATCCAACTGGGTAGTTTGACCAAGCCCGAAGTGAAACAAATGTTCGACTGAGGAAAAAATGCCGTGGTTGGGGTGAAGTTCCTGGTATTGCTTCTGACCTTGGTATTCGATCAGCATAGAAGCTCCAACAGCAAATGGATTCAATGGCGCACCTTGTAGTTTTGCCTGAAGATAATTGCCGCTGTTTTGCTCCCTTGACAGGTTTTTATACACAAAAGCAGGTTGTTCCAGGTTATTTACCACTAAATCTAGATCCCCATCAGCATCAAAATCGGCCCAGGCGCTTCCGCACGACCATGATGCAGGCATCGTCATCCAGTCGCCCGATTTATCTTCAAATTGCCAGTTTCCTTTGTTTTGAAAAACCAGGTTTCTGATTTTGTGAGCAGGCATTTGACCCAGGTAATCCATTAAATCTTCGTAGTCTTTCTTTTTGCTTTTGGCCCTTTTTTTGTCGACCTCAGGCAATATAAATTCCTGGTAGTCTCTGTTTGTTACTTCTTTTCTGTAACCATTGGCAATATGGATGTCTTTATAACCGTCGTTGTCAAAATCGGCTAAAAGGCAACTCCATGACCAATCCGTATTAAATATGCCGGCAGCACAGGCAATGTCGCTGAAGGTGCCATTGCCATTATTTCGTTGCAATACATTGCGTGCTACGGGTTCGAAATAACCGTATTTGATCAATGTCAGGTAGCGACTGAGCGTATTGGCCGTTTTTAAGCTTTTTTGACGGTAGTTATTCCTGGGCCACATATCAACGGCAAACAAATCTACCCGCGCATCGTTGTCAAAATCGGCAAGCGCGGATCCCATCGTACTCATAGAGCCATGCCTGAAAAAACTTGAATTTCGGTCGACAAACACGCCGTGTTGATTGTTGATAAAAAAGTTGTCGGGCTGAATGAAGTCATTGCCGACAAAAATGTCTTGCCAGCCGTCGCCATTGATGTCTGTTACGCCGACACTTAATCCGAATCCAAAATTTGCAATACCCGCCTGTTTGGAAACATCCGTGAACCTGCCATTGTCGTTTCGGAACAATCGATCGGAATCGTGCGGTTTTCGAGGAGAGAGGTCGGCGTACAGGGTTTTCCCATCGGCCGCGGTTTTTGCCAATACCGAATTGGCTGCTCCCAAATCGGTTGGATAATTTAATAGATAACAGTCCAGATCACCGTCATTATCCATGTCAAAAAAATTGACGCCAGTGCAGGGGCTTTTGTCCGACAACCCTAATTCATTTGCCTTTTCCGTAAATGTCAGGTTTTGGTTGTTGATGAATACCTTAAGCACCCGATCCTCATTTTCTTCCGGTCCGGCACGACACACGATTAAATCCAAAAAGCCATCGGCATTTACATCGGCTGCATTGACGGCGGTATCAAAACCTTTTTCGGAACCTACGCCGGCCTGGTCTGTAATGTCCTTGAATTTGAAATTACCTTGGTTAAGGTACAGCCTGTTTTTGCCATTGGTACAAACAAAATAGATATCGGGCAGTTGGTCATTGTTGATATCTGCAACCGTAACGCCTCCGCCATTGTAAAAGTTAATATTCCTGATGACGTTGTGTTGTTCATCTTCCAATATTTCGTTTTCAAAGGAGATGCCGGTTTCAGAAGGCGACAATAATTGCAGTTTAGGATTTTTGGCCGTCAGTGTTTTTTCTTCAGTCGTGCCTCCTTTCAGGTTTGGGCCTGATTTTGTTTTACCTACACCTATTATATAATAGGCGCCCAATGCAATCGCCACGAGGGTGGCAATGATCAAATACAATCGTTTAGGGTTGGCTGAAGCCGACTCTTGCTTTTTAGGCTGTGCTTTTACTTGTTTTTTTGCCATATTACGTGAAATACATCATTGTTTGCCATGCGGAGGTGCAAACTTACATGAAATAGGCGGATACTTTATGCGTCTGATGATATGTATCGTACAAGCTTAAATCTGAAATCAGCACCGTTTTTTCTCAAAAACCGCCTTTCAATAAAATTAGAAAAAATTACTAGGCTAATTTGAAAAATGCGCTTATATTTGCAAATACTTTTAATCCGCAGTACCGTAATAACTCATGAGCGAAGTTGGGTTTGATCCTTTCTTCATGATCACACCGGGCAAATACCTTCGGGCTTTCCGCTTCTACTTCCGCTCTCCAATTTTAACATCCCGATTTCTGATTTTGTTCATCGAACAAGCGTCTTTGGCACGGTCGTTGCAGTTATATGCTCCGTGATCTGGTCAATGTCAGATAATAAAGGTTCCGAAACACCTAGTGAAAGGATTACCTAATTTAATCTCATGAAAGGAAATTGTACACTTTGTACTAAGTTTGTTACAGGAATGAAAGGAGCATTGTAAGCATGGGCATTTGCCCTGCGTGCAATGCTTTTTTATTGGATAAAATTCACATTATTTTTCATCTTAATTTTTAACAACATGAGTCAAATGCTAATTAACAAAATGAGGGCAGTTGCCGGCACTTTCGGGCTGTTGGTATGCTTCCTTGTTTTAGGCACAGTTGACGCTAATTCGCAAAGTCAAAACATTTCGAAAGTTGGCAACGGCAACCCGTACGCGATTTTAGCACAGAAGCTTGGTGTAACTGCTTGCGATCCGAGCACTTCCGCCAACATTCAGAGTGGCTTGGCAGCTTTGGAAGCGCAGGCACAAACGATGAAA
>JAEUUR010000475.1 GCA_016787465.1 Saprospiraceae bacterium
GGCCATTGAAAATATCCACGCCGAGATGTACTCCCTCCTCATCGATACGTACATCCGCGACCCGAAAGAAAAAGATTACCTGTTCCATGCTTTGCAAAACCTGCCTTGCGTAGCCAAAAAAGGCGAATGGGCCTTGCGCTGGATCGAAAACGCACCCTCTTTCGCGCACCGCCTCGTGGCGTTTGCTGCGGTGGAAGGAATTTTCTTTTCCGGTTCTTTCTGTTCCATTTTCTGGCTGAAAAAGCGCGGCTTGATGCCGGGCCTGACTTTTTCAAACGAGCTGATCAGTCGCGACGAAGGCATGCACTGCGACTTTGCCTGCCTGCTCTTTTCCATGTTGAACAACAAGCCGGGTGAACAGGAAGTCAAAGACATCATCACAGAAGCCGTTGCGTTTGAAAAAGAATTCGTTACCGACGCCCTGCCTGTATCCCTCATTGGCATGAATGCCGAAACGATGAGCCAGTACATCGAATTTGTAGCCGACCGACTGCTCATGTCGCTGGGTTGCAGCAAAGTGTATGGCACAGCCAATCCATTCCCATGGATGGATATGATCTCGATTCAGGGAAAAACCAACTTCTTCGAAAAACGCGTCGGCGATTACCAAAAAGCCGGTGTAATGGCCAAACGCGAAGACCAGATTTTTTCTATGGAAGCCGATTTCTAACCAAGGCGCTTTACATCAAAACCAAATTGCAAGAACAATCTGACCACAGATAATACAAACACCGAGTTCTCGGTAAATCATTGATTTTCTTTCACTTAAAATTTATTTCAATGGGAAAGTTCGTTATTTCTCAACGCAAAGACGGTGAATATCAATTCAACCTGAAAGCCGATAATGGTCAGGTGATTCTCACCAGCCAAGGTTATGCCGCGAAAGCATCTTGCACCAACGGCATTGAATCCGTTAAAACCAACGCGCCCGATGATGGCCGCTTTGATCGCCAGGTAGCCGCCAACGGCAAATTTTACTTCACCCTCAAAGCTTCCAACGGACAGGTGATCGGCAACAGCCAGATGTACGAATCAGAAGCTGGCCGCGACAACGGTATTGAATCCGTTAAGAAAAACGCGCCGGATGCAAGCGTCGAAGATGAAACGGTAGCATAACCATGAATTTTTAAATAGGTGGCGCCCCGCCTTTAACCGACGGGGCGCTCCATTCAGTTTTTTACCATGAAAACCAGTATTATTTCTTTTGTTTTTTTCCTGGCAGCCGCCACCCTGCTTCAAGCCCAAACCAAAAAAGAATTAACCGGCACGCTTAACCGCGACCTGGTCGGCTATCAAAATGCCACCAACAACCTCAATTTCGATAGCATGATGTTCTACATGCCGCCCGCCATGTTCGACCTCTTGCCCAAAGACTCCATGATCGCTTCCATCAGAAAAGCTTTCGACAATGAGTATTTCAACATGGTGATGGGCGGATACAAATACACCAAAATACCCAAACCGAAAAAAGCAGGAAACTACCATTGTTCCCTCATTGGTTACGAAGGATTTATCACGTTGACCTACAAATCCGAAAGCCCTGCCAATGCGATGATGGGATCGATGATGAAAACGCAATTCGGGAAAGAAAATGTGGAAGATCTGGCAGACAAAAAAGGATTGAAAATTTACCTCAAAAACAAAAAAATGATCGCGTTCAAAGCCCCTGACGTGAATCACTGGTACATCGTGGAAGACAAAAGACAAGAGAAGGAGTCGATGATGATGGACTTGATTATTCCAAAGGAAGTTCTCAAGGTGATTGGCAAAAAATAACTTCAATATTATCCAAAAGCAACAAAATTCAGAAACCAACATAACAATCATGATGCAAGTA
>JAEUUR010000482.1 GCA_016787465.1 Saprospiraceae bacterium
GATGCTCGCGTATTGGCAGAAAACCTGGGTATCCAATATGATATTATCCCCATTAAACCGATGTATGATGCCTTTGAAACCACCTTACAACCCCTTTTTCAAGGGCTGCCATTCAATGTGACGGAAGAAAATATCCAGGCGCGCGTTCGGGGTATTTTGCTGATGGCTATGAGTAACAAGTTCGGAAATATCTTGTTAAACACCACCAACAAAAGTGAAATGGCCGTGGGTTATGGCACTTTGTATGGCGACCTGTGCGGTGGTATTGCCGTGTTGGGAGATGTCTACAAAACAGAAGTCTACAAACTTGCACATTATTTGAATGAAACCGGCGCAGGCATCCCGGAAAATTCCATCATAAAACCCCCAAGCGCAGAACTCAGGCCAGGGCAAAAAGATTCGGACAGCCTGCCACCGTATGACATCCTCGATCCACTGCTGTTCCAGTACATTGAATGCCGAAAAGGGCCGGATGAACTGATCGAAATGGGCTTCGATGAAACGCTTGTTAGGCGCGTACTTCGACTGGCAAACATCAATGAATTTAAACGCGAGCAAGCACCACCGGTGTTGCGTGTCAGCAACAAAGCCTTTGGCATGGGCCGCCGGCTACCGATTGTAGGGAAATACCTTTCATAACCTTTTACCTCCCGGCACATGGATCAAGAAATTATCAACTTGTACGACGAATACACCCACAAACCATTACCAAGAAGGGAGTTTCTTGACCGCCTGGCCAAACTGACCGGCAGCATGACGGCCGCTCTTGCTATTTTACCTTTGATTGAAACGGGTTGTGCAGCCGGATCCAAAACACAAAAGACTGGTTTGCATGAAGAACGTGTGCTTTGGCCGGGAGTAAATGGTGAAATGGGCGGCTATCTGGTTCGTCCAGGTGCAAAGAAAAAATACGCTGCGGTAGTGGTAATCCATGAAAACCGGGGTTTAAATGCACATATTGAAGATGTTGCGCGCCGGGTAGCAAATGCGGGGTATCTGGCACTTGCGCCAAATGCGCTCGCTCCGTTGGGTGGTACTCCAGCCAATGAAGACGATGCCCGACAATTATTTACCACCTTAAAACCGGAAGAATCATTGCAGAATTTCATTCGTGCCTTTGATTTTTTGTCGACCCGCTCCGATTACAACGGTCACTTTGGCTGTGTAGGTTTTTGCTGGGGAGGCGCTATGTCGAACAACCTGGCGGTGAACGTTCCGAATTTAAATGCCGCAGTAGCTTTTTATGGCCGACAACCTGCGGCCACTGATGTGCCTAAAATAAAAGCTGCGGTGCAATTACATTACGCCGAACTCGACGAGCGCATCAACGCGGGTATGAAAGATTACGAGGATGCGCTGAAATCAAATGGTATCCGCTATGAACAGCACCTCTATCCTGGTGTTCAACATGCTTTCCATAACGACACTTCTGCGGCTAGGTACAATGAAGCTGCCGCGAAACTGGCCTGGGAGCGCACCATTCAATTTTTTGGGCAACATTTATAATCATCCTGGTTTTTTAAAAACCATCCAGGGAAATGGCGCCAGGTACTTAAGTTTTTGAAGTGCCATTACCGGAAAATTGTTATTTCTGTCGATTGCGCCGGCGCCAATGGCATCATTTCTAAGATGATGATGGTAAAAGGCTGCCATTTCAGGAACTCCCATTTTTTCGTAATAATTGATTGTCCTCAGCCGCGCTTTTGCCTGCTGTTCCGTATTTACGTAAAATGGTGAATCAATGATGTGAATTTCACCCCCCTGTTTCAAACTTCGTTTGAGTGCAATAATTAACTGACTGAAATCCGAAAAATATTGAATAGAGGCTGCCAATACGATCACATCGAAATACAGCTCCGGTAAAACACCGGCTGATACCTGTCCGAAATAAAACTGTAAATTTTCACGGCTGAACAATCGATCGGCTTGTTCAAGCTCCTCCATGTTCACGTCCACGCCCCACACATCCCATGCGGAATTTTCTGCCATTCTGTTAGACATCCAGCCATTGCCACAGCCCAAATCCAGTATGCAAATATTAGATTTGTAACGCCCCTTAAGATAATTGACAAATCGTCGAAAGGTTCTACTTCTCCATTTCCATTCTTTATGTTTTGCATTCAGACTCGAAACTTCGGGCAAAGCAAGCACTCCCATGTCATCTAAAACCCGCCCTTCAAGGCGCCTCACGGTCAAATAATGAGTCTCAAGTTCATTCGGCTCGTCAGATTTGGTCAAAAAATGAACCATGCAAAAATCTTAATTGGGCTGAGTTTGCGTTTGAAAGAATTGTTTGAGGTTATCTTCAAAAAAGTAGATCACCGTACTCATGATCAGCGATATAAAAAGGACAAAAAGCGCATAACCAAGAATTAACACCGCCACTCCCTTTAACCGGCCGAGAAATAATTTTCTATCACCATGGAGTGTACTGTATGCCCACCCATAGTAGATTGCCCAGATAATCCATTGAACTGAACTCAGCACGGTAATGCTGCTTAATGAGAGGTTCGGCAACAAGATTAAAATGGTGGTGGTAATCATATTCCATAGGTTCAACTGAGCCATCAGGTAAATGTTGGTTGTAAAATGTTCAGCGTAGTTCAAGCCTTTTCTCCGGTACAACAGCCAACCAACAAATGCAATGGTGGGTACGGTGAACAGCGCAACCAATCCGGGATATTTATTCACCCATTCCATGATCCGGTGGCCGATTTCCATACTGGCCGCCGGAAGTTCACCGCCCCTTTGTTGGGCCACACTTTTTAAAATCCGACCCTCCAGATCCGACCAAGTGGATAAAATAATGCTAACGGCAGCCATCCAGAATAAATACTTCATGGGTTTGACATAATTGACCCTTTTCCCTGCCAGATAATCACGAATAGTATGCCCCGGTTGTTTCACCAGGGCAATAATGGTGAACAAAAATCCTTTGTCAAAATGCCAGAACTGATCGCGCAGATCGGACATTACCTGGCGAAAAGTGATACGTTTGGTTTTCGCCTTTTGGCCGCAATTCGGACAAAACTTGCCCTGGTACTCTGCTTCACAGTTTTTACAAATGGTAGTTTCCATACAAACAAATGATCTCGGGTTAATTCAAATGCTTCGTTGTGATGTGTTTATCTTTGGGCATTTTTCAAAGAAAATGAAAATCTGACCCAATGTCTGAAAATAATATCAATCTGGAAGCGGAAAAAAATGCGGATTTTATGCGACTGGCTGTTTCCGATCTGAAACAACAATTGGCCGGTATAGAATTGGGGGGCGGCAAAAAGCGCATTGATAAACTTCATACTGAAGGCAAAATGACCGCACGCGAACGAATTGACTATTTATTGGATAAAGACAGTCCGCGCTTGGAGATCGGCGCCTACGCTGGCTACGGCATGTATGAAGAACATGGCGGCTGTCCGGCGGGTGGGGTAGTGGTGATGATTGGTTATGTCCGCAAACGCCAGTGCATCGTTGTAGCGAATGATGCTACGGTAAAAGCAGGAGCCTGGTTTCCAATTACCGGGAAAAAGAACCTCCGCGCGCAGGAAATAGCGATGGAAAACCGTTTGCCCATCATTTACCTGGTGGATTCAGCCGGTGTGTATCTTCCGATGCAGGATGAAATTTTTCCGGACAAGGAACATTTCGGCCGTATATTCAGAAATAATGCCCGACTTTCTTCTTCAGGGATTCCGCAAATTGCGGCCATTATGGGAGCTTGTGTGGCCGGCGGAGCGTATCTGCCCATCATGTCGGATGAAGCACTGATTGTGGAAAGGACTGGTTCTGTTTTTTTAGCCGGCCCTTATCTGGTAAAAGCGGCCATCGGCGAAGATGCAGACCGGGAAACACTAGGAGGCGCCACTACCCACAGTGAAATTTCAGGCGTGACAGACTATAAGATGCCGGATGATAAAACCTGCCTGGATACGATTAAAGACCTGATGGACAAAATGGGGCGGTTCGACACAGCAGGTTTTGACCGTTCAGAACCCAAGGATGCAATACCTGAGCGTGTTTTTGAAATTTACCCGGAAAAAGGCGCAAAACCCTACGATTCCCTGGAATTGCTCAAATGCCTCGTCGATGAAGGAAAACTCACGCAATACAAAGAACATTACGGCAAAACTATTATTACAGCTTATGCGCGCATCGATGGTTGGGCCGTTGGAATTGTGATGAATAACCGTCAAATAATTAAAAATGCCAAAGGGGAAATTCAATTTGGCGGTGTCATTTATTCCGATTCTGCTGACAAGGCGACACGTTTCATTCTCAACTGCAATCAGAAAAAAATTCCGTTGGTATTTTTGCATGACGTGACCGGCTTTATGGTTGGCACGCGCTCTGAACACGGCGGTATTATTAAGGATGGAGCTAAAATGGTGAATGCTGTTTCCAACTCAACAGTACCCAAGTTTTCCATTGTTATTGGAAATTCTTACGGCGCAGGCAATTATGCCATGTGTGGCAAGGCGTATGATCCTCGATTGATTGTCGCGTGGCCAAGTGCCAAAATAGCAGTAATGGGCGGCGATC
>JAEUUR010000504.1 GCA_016787465.1 Saprospiraceae bacterium
GATGATTTTATCCCAGCCAATTGCCCAACCGCGGAGTGTATCTACAAAATGCAGCGATTGGATATCATACGGTATTCCGGTTTGCTTTATTTGCCAGCTGTTGCCGCCATCAGTAGATTTCAGGATTCTGCCGTCATCTGCAGCTGCCCAACCGTGTTCGGAATCAACGAAAAAAATGTCTTCCACTTCCCAGGAATTGGGGTCTACGTTTTTGAGCACCCAACATTGCGCATGTAAACCGGCAGCAAATAGTAGGAAAGTTGCAATGAAGAATAAGGTGAAGTATTTCATACGTTTACCTTGTTAAAACGGGTTAAAGGATTGCGACAATTTCATTAAAACCGAAACAAATATACCCATCAAAATACAACACCCTACTATTATTTTACACGTATGCAATTTTATAAAATTCGAAGCACACGGATTGCGCCTATGCTTTCATCGGATGCTTAGCCTTTTTACACCTACAACCGGTTTATCGGATTGTACTCCACAAACTCCACCTCGGGGGTGATATAATGCGGCTTCACGGGCTCTTCCTTCATCAGATCGGTGCTCAGGTATTTTTTGTTGCTGTCGCTGAACACTGTAACCACCACTGCTTCATCGCCCATTTGTTCCTGAAGTTTCATCGCTCCAACTACGTTGGCGCCGGAGGAAATACCGACGGCCAGGCCTAATTGCCGGGCGAGTTTTTGCGCCATCAGGATGGAATCGCCGTCCGATGCCTGCACAATTTCGTCCAGTTCGTCGAGCTTGACAATGGGCGGGATAAACTCGTCGCTGATGCCCTGAATCCGGTGCGCGCCCACTTTATGGCCCACCGACATGGTCGGCGATTCCTCCGGCTCGAGCGGGTGTATTTTGATGTGGGGATTTTTACTTTTCAGGTACCGCCCAACGCCCATGATGGTGCCGCCGGTGCCGACGCCGGCCACAAACGCGTCGGGCGCCAGGTCGATTTGCTGTAATTGAACCCATATTTCTTTGGCAGTCGTTTTTTCGTGCGCTTCTGCATTCGATTCGTTTTCAAACTGGCGCGTCAGGAAAACAGACGGGTCTTCTGCCGCCATTTTTTGGCTCAAAGCAATACTGCCCAAAAAGCCGCCCTCTTCTTTTGAAATCAACAGGACATCGGCGCCGAGGCTGTGAATGATATCGACGCGTTCTTTGCTCAGCCAGTTCGGCATGATGATCTTGACTTGATGCCCCAATGCCTTGCCGATGGCGGCAAAAGCGATGCCGGTGTTGCCGCTGGTTGCCTCCACAATAGTATCGGTGGGTTGGATGAGGTTTTTTTTATAGGCTTGTTGCAAAATGTACAAGGCCATTCGGTCTTTGATACTGCCCGTCAGGTTGTAGTGCTCGCACTTGACGTAGATTTTTCGCTGTTCCCCGTGGCGGCGGTACACAAGCTCCAGCATGGGAGTATTACCGATCATATGCCACAGGTGGTGGAACTTTTTTTCGAGTTTGGAGGCGATCATGGTGTGGGTTTTAGAATATCACTGCGAAAGTAGAAAAATATAGAAATTGACTATTCGCGTTGGTGTTCAGCAGCGTGCATTATTCTTTGCCCTGTCTTAATTTTTATTCAGGATGAAAATCCTGTCGGATGAGTAGTCAATGAAACATTGGGTCATTTTGAAAAAACCAAAACCTAAAATTCCCTGAAAATCTGCCGAAAGTCCGCTAGCAGTTAAAGATTGCTTGATGGTTGTGAAGTCCATCGCTAAAAAATTGTCGAACTTAAAAATTGCTCCGCTGATTTCTAAAACAACTTCTTCAATGCTGAAAATATCCAACGTTAGTCCGCCGGCGCCGCCACCTTTTTCGCCGGTCGGTGTTAAGTTTAACCCAATTTCCTTTGCAAAATCATAATCAAGCAAATTGGCGGAAGCGCCAGTATCGAGCATGATATTTGTCTTGAATTGATTGGAAATTGTAGCCTGGGCCATTGGATGACCGGCGCCGTTGAACGTAAATGGAATGATTGAATAACCTTCTTTGATAAAAACAGTTTCAATTGCGTTTAGTGCCATATCGTGATTCAGAATGTTGTTTTGCAGTGACTTGAGATACTTATTTCAACTCATTAATTAATTATACGGCACTGCATGTTTTTTTTACAAACATACTACAATTCGCAAAATGGCCATCAGTTCCTATTCAAAAACCCGGATTTTCAATATATCAACGAATTGATTTTCTCCATGTGAGAATTATTGAGCCGCAACTAACTTCAGCTTTTGCGGACTCGTTTTCGGCACCCGCTCTATCAGCTTTCTCGCTTCAAGATCAAGCTTTATCGTTGTCAGGTACCAAATCACTTTCCCTTCGAATTTGTCGGTTAGTTCGGCAATTGCAAGATCTGTCAGCTTTTCAAACGTAATTTCATTATTTGATTGAATTGTATCGAGTATAAATGATTTGATCTGATCATACTTATAGCGAGAAATGTTTACCCCCTGTTTGCCTTGTGGATGCAACGTCCTGATTTTTTCTTGTTCCATAACAATTGTTGTTATACCGCTTTAGATTGACTATAAAGAAGAATCCGCATAAGAAAGGTTACATAATCATTCAGTATTAATCAGCAATTTTTGTTAATTCAGTTTCCATGATCCTCATCCAGTTTTGCCCATCCCTGGTGTATTCCCCTGTGCCTTTCCACATGTCAGAAGTCGTAAAAGCTGTGGTAAATCGCATGACACCGTTATTATTCGGGATTGGAAGTTGCCACTGAATCACTTTTTCCGCAACAAACACGATTTCAGCATCAATCGCCTCGCCTTTTCGATAGGCTCTCATAACCCATTTATTGTTTTTCATGTCTTTTGATATAACGCCAAAGGCGTCGTGTACAGTTATTTGCTTATTAGTAAGCGTGTCCAGTTTGGTACCCAAACCTTCAACAGACAATACCGTACAATCCAATTTACATGCAACATTTTCTGTGATATGGGTAAATTGTTTTCCGTTTTGCGTCATCATCCAACCACTGCCTTCCCATTTTCCGATCATAAAAGAAAGTGGGTTGCTTTCATTTTGTGCATGCACCGATGCCATACTCATCAGCGCGAAGTTTAGAATTAAGATTTTTCTGTTCATCGTAATTTTTTTTAAGGTGGAACATTTGTATCATTTCCTTGGGCAAAATTACGTCCATGACAAAGCCTTGCTGTGTAAAAATGCGTTCAATTTGAAAACTGATGTTTGATCGTTTCCACCTGTGTGAGGAAGTTTTTCAAGGAAGATCCTTTCATGAATTTTTTGAATGAACTCATAAAATGTGAATGATCCGTGTAACCGTTTTCAAATGCGGCAGTAGTAATCTTTTGTTGTTTGTTATAGATCATCGCAACCGTGTTGCGGAGCCTGTTGATATTGCGATACTCTGCCATCGTAACGCCTGTAATTTTTTTAAAGTGCTTTTGTACCGGTCTGATAGACAAGGGAATATCTTTAGCAAAATCATGGATTTTACCCCCACCTTCCAGTTGTAAACTGATATATTTGATCAAAGGGTCTGAAGTAACCTTTAAATGTTTTGAAAGATCTAATATTCCTTTTTCAAGAAGTTCAAAATTTGAAAAGTTTGCAGCTAAACTGGCTGGATTTACTTCAGAAAAAAAATCATGAAGCCGATTTGGCATTGTTGATATTTGATTCGAAGTCGAAAGTTTTTCTTCAAACAATCCCTCAATGCACACCCATGAATTAAATCGGATACCTAAAAAAACAGAGCCTGGATAAATTTCTCTTTTCATACGTTTTGCCTGTATTCCCAAACAAGTAATCCCTTTAAAATGCGGAACGTTTACAAAAACAATAGACAGTTTATTTTCAGGCATTACCTCAAACAGGAAAGGCTTACCACTGTTGAATTCGGCTG
>JAEUUR010000418.1 GCA_016787465.1 Saprospiraceae bacterium
TATTTGGAAACTCGCCGTTATGATGGCGCTTACGTACATCATATGGGGCGATCAGGTTGAAATCAGGGTTGGCTCTTTTTCGTGTACCATTCAGCCTGCAGGAGCCATAGCTGGAAATACAGTTCATGAGGAGGAGCTGGGTATTTTTAGTGGATTAGAACCTGCGACATCTGAAATACCCATGCAAGATTGGACTGCTTATCATGATTTTGTTCATCAGTTTTACCCCGTTGCCATTGCTGAAATGCGTCAGAATGGCGTGCCTGCTAGCATCCTTCTTGCACAAGCATTAATACGCAGTGAAGCGGGCAAGGCGGCCCACCTTGGACATACCAATAACTATTTCGCACAACCCTGCACGCATGAATTCTGTGAACTGGAACATGAAAGTATTTCACTCGCAAACGGCGAAGTGGTATTGATTCATACTTATCAAAATCAATGGCTTTGTTTCAGAACTTATTGCAAGTATTTGAAAACAATTCCTGCAATCAATAAACTTATTCTTTCAGGGAATAATCGGGTGCAGGAGTGGGCAAAAACACTGGAAGAGCTTAATGATTTGGGAGTTTATACCAATGCAAACCAAATATGCCAGATCATCAAAAAGTTAAAATTGGACCAGTTTGATCAAAGGAAAACCCCTGACTTCTAAACGATGGTTAAGTGCCTTGATCGGTCTTTTTTTTCTTGCGGTAAGGACAATGCCTGCATCCGCTACCACAACAAAAACCGCGCTTGCTGAGGTAATATTCAGTAAACACCCAATTTCCGCGTTCAATATAGTAATCGCGGTTGATAAGGAGCGGCTGTTCAACAGCAGGTTTTTCTTTTTTGGTCATGCCATTTTTAAGGGCGCCGGGTACTTTGCCAATTGAGCAACAGCCAGGAGCCCTTTATTTTTTGATATACAGCAGAATACAACAGATTAATTTCAAAACTGTTTCCATTTAGTACACCTTTCACCAGCACCACTCCATTGCAGATAGCAATTTTTCGGTACCGGCGAACTTTAACTTCCTCTCTTTTAATTGATTGATAAACCACCTTTCCAGAGCCGATAGCTTCCAAATGCTCTTGTTTGTTTTCTTTCATCGCGTTGGAATGCACATACACTAGGTCGTCAGATAACATGCTTCTGAGCGCTGCCGTATCGTGTGCCACCATATAAGCAAAGCGTTTTGATTCAGTTTCAAGGATTTTGGAATCCTGTGAACTTTGCGCTAATGTCACACCTGTGCCGAGGTATGAAATAATAAATACCAGAAGCCTTACATTGTTGGTGACCATCTTAAAAATTTTCGTTTGAATCGTGATGAATTGCAGATATTGAAATGACTGCCAGCCGACATGCTAAACAGTTTTCGGCGCAAATTTCCCAAAAATGTTTTCCTTTGTACAATCTTTTCCAATCCTCATCCTGAAATTATGAACCGATTATTTACGCTGCTATTCCTTTCCTTTCCATTTTTAGCCTTTAGTCAATCTTACGCACTTTTGAACCAGGTGGTAGCCTCTGGTGGCGGAAGCGGAGCTCAAGGCAATTATGATATCGTCTGGACGATCGGAGAGCCGGTTATTACAACCGTTTCCAACCAACAACATATGTTGACCCAAGGTTTCCACCAACCCAATTTGTTGGCCTCCGTTTCAACCTGGGATCTGAATCTTACGGCATTCAATTTTGAGGTGTATCCCAATCCAACGACTGATTTCCTCAACCTGACTTATAAATTGCAACCTGAAAATAAGTTGTCTTTTCAGGTGTTTAATGCTGCCGGCAGGGCTTATGGCCCGATTGAGTCGTTAACATCCGTTGGCACTCACACCCTTGATTGTATAAATTGGCCTGCCGGGGTTTATTACCTGATGGTGTTTGATCAAAAAAGCGCCAAAGCAGCAAGTATAAAAATCGTCCGAATTTAATCCGGTTTAATCCGTTTCACTCACCTTATCTCCTGAATATTTCACTCAAGTTGTTCAACATGAGACACCGTTTGCTCATTTCCGCGTTATTGGCTTTTTCTTTCCAGGCTTTTAGCCAATCAGCCCCACAAGGGATTAATTATCAAAGTGTTATAAGGAATGCATCCGGCGACCCGATCGTCAACCAAACCGTTTCCCTGGTTTTTACCATTCGCAACGGCGCTTCCAACGGCACCCTGATTTATTATGAAAAACACAATACCTCCACCAATGAATTCGGGTTGGTCAACCTGGTTATTGGCAGAGGCACTCCTTTATTGGGCGAATTTGCCTCGATCAACTGGGCAGGCGGCGCCAAATACCTTGAAGTAAGTATTGAAACGCTTCCCGGAATATTTGATGTGCTTGGCACTTCCGAATTGCTGAGTGTCCCTTACGCCATGTATGCCCAAACATCCGGATCGGGTGGGGGAGGTTCCGATAACTGGGGAAGCCAAACAGCTTTTACAGATATCACCATGAAAGGGAACGGATTGGCAGGCAATCCGCTGGGCTTAGCCCCACAAAATGCACAAACCGGTCAGGTGTTGAAATGGAATGGTACTCAATGGGCGCCGGCTGACGATATTATCGGCGCGGGAAACAGCGGCGGCACTGTTACCCAGATTAATACAGGAACCGGACTCACCGGCGGGCCAATCACCAACGCAGGAACAATTTCGCTTTCCAATTCAGGGGTGACTGCAGGCACCTACGGCAGCGCCACAGAAATTCCGGTGGTAACTGTTGATGCGCAAGGCCGCGTTACCAATGTATTCAAAACCATCGTGCAACCAGGCGCTGTTGGTTTGAACGCCGGGACAGGTATCAATGTGCAAACCAATGGATTTAACAACTTCACGATTGTCAATACCGGCGATACAAATGCAGCGGACGATTTAACTTCCAGCAGCCAGGCAGATGGCGATGTATCTGGCACTTTTGGCAACTTGCAAATCAAAGCGAATGCCGTTGGCAGCACAGAATTGAGCAACGGATCCGTTACTGCGGCCAAACTAAACAGCATGAATGCCTCAAATGGTCAGGTACTGAAATGGAACGGTTCAGCCTGGGCGCCTGCTGCCGACCAGGGTGGCTCTTTAAACCTGACGAGTGGCACGGGCATTGAAATAAGCGGCACCTCACCCAACTTGACAATTACCAACACTGGAGATACCAATGCCGCTGACGACATTACCTCTGCTTCACAGGCAAACGGCGATGTGAGTGGTACTTATTCCAACCTGCAACTGAAAGTGAATGTCGTAGGCAGCGCTGAAATTGCAGATAATGCTGTGAATACCTCTGAAATTGCAAATGGCGCTATCACCGCAGCCAAATTGAACAGTATGAATGCTGCATCAGGTCAAGTACTGAAATGGAACGGAAACGCATGGGCGCCTGCTGCCGATCAGACTGGTGGCAGTGGCAGCGTCGACCTGCAGGCAGGCAATGGCATCGACATTAACCAGGCTGGGTCGACCTACACAGTGATCAATACCGGCGACACCGATAGCAGCGACGACCTGACCGATGCAACGCAGTTCAGCGGCGATATCTCAGGTACTTCCAATAACCTGCAAATCAATGCGGGGGCAATCATCAACACCGACCTGGCTGTAAATTCAGTGGGCACTACAAACCTGATTAACGGCGCAGTAACAGGAGCAAAAATCAATAACATGAGTGCTGCTATTGGCCAGGTGCTCAAATGGAATGGTACCACCTGGGCGCCGGCCAACGACAACGCTGGCGCAGGTACGGGCGATCATTATGCCGCAGGCCCTGGCATCAGTATTACAGGAACAGCGCCTAATTTCGTGATCAACAATACCGGCGACAATGACAATAGTACCACCAATGAAATTCAAACGCTTTCCTTGGCGGGTAACCAGTTGAGCCTCTCTAATGGCGGTGGCTCAGTTAACCTTCCTGCAGGCGGCAATAACTATTCCGCCGGAACGGGAATCAGCATCACCGGGACAGCCCCAAATTTGACCATTAACAACACCGGTGATACAGACAACAGCATTACCAATGAACTCCAAACTATTTCGTTGACCGGCACGGTACTTTCACTATCTGGAAATAACAGTAGCGTCAATCTTTCAGGGATTCTGGGAGGCGGTGCTGGGGATGATTGGACGAATTCCGGAAACCATATCTTTAACTCCAACACAGGTAACGTTCTGATCGGCACCAACACAAGCACTTCAGGTAAGTTGCAGGTAGTCAACGCCAACGCTGCACACGAGGCCGGAAAGTTTATTCAGTCAGGTGGTACTAAATCAGCTGTTTATGCAGAATCAAACGCAGGCCCGGGCGGATATTTCAGTTCAAATACAGGCCCGGCAATAATTACCGGAACCGGCAATGTGGGTATTGGCGCTAATATTCCGGCCGCCCGACTTCATATTCAAGGCAACGGGGAATCTGTACGGTTGCAGAGCAACCTGCCCAGCATCACATTTGTATCAACGGTAAACCCCGCCGTTGGAGGTTATATCAAACAAGTATACCCGGTATTGCAAATTGGAACAACACTTGATTCTCAAAGTATTATGTTACTTCCTGGGGGACAAACCGCCTTGTTTGCCGATGGGGAATCCGGATATATCAGCATGGGAGCAAACGAAAAACCGCTGGGGCGTTTGCACCTGTTCATGGAAAAAAGAGGTTTGATCCTGCAAAATAAACTGACCGATTACAGGTGGGAATGGATGGTCAACACTGATAACAACCAGCTCGATTTGTTCAATTCAGATTCAGGCCAGTTGCCTGTAGGTTCATTTGCTTTAAACGGTGTTTATTTGCCGTCTGACCGGAATTTAAAAAAAGAAATTCAAGGGTTATCCATTGGTACCCTCCAAAAGGTGATGAGGCTGAAACCAGTATCTTACCGGTATAAATCAGAGTCCGATCAAGCAACTAAAAGCATTGGCTTTTTGGCTCAAGATGTGCAATATTTGTTCCCTGAATTGGTTTCAAGCCGAAAGGCGCGTGATCATGGAGGGGAGTTTTTGGCGCTAAATTACGCAGGATTCGGCGTGCTGGCAATCCAGGCGATTCAGGAACAGCAAGCAGAATTGGAAGCATTAAAACAACAAAATGCTGCCATGCAGGAACAAATAGATACCCTTGAATCGAGGTTGCAAATACTGGAAGCGATGATAAAAGTTAAAAAAGATTGATAAAAACAAATATAACCCGAATTTTGAGGCGGTTTTGATCAATCAAAACCGCCTCAACTTTTTTGGTATGAGGTTTGACCACATTGAACCATACACCTCCCATTCCTTCTATTTACATGTCACTCCGCAACCTGATTTTCTTTCTTGCCTTTTGGTGCCTCTTATTCCCAAATTTCACCAGCGCTCAACCAGGGCATTTTTTCCTCAGGGATACGTTTTGTTCCAATCAATTGGTAATTGTTGGCAACCAGGTTTTTGATGCATCCAATCCGATGGGTGTTGTAGTATTGCCTGGAGCCGCTTTTACGGGCGGCGACAGCACGGTGCACGTTGAATTGAAGTTCAATCAACCCAAAGAAGTGACCCTTAATGCTTCCATTTGTGAAGGCGATACGATCTGGGTGAATGGCACGCCTTACCATGCAAATTTCTATATTGGCGATGAAGTGGTGCAAGAAGGGGCAGCAAATGGTTGCGACAGCATCATTCATGTAAACCTCACGGTGACTTCAAAGGTTTCTAATATCAACGCCACCATATGTGAAGGCGATACCATTTATGTAAATGGCCATGTATACGATATGTTTCACACCGAAGGTGTCGAAGTGATTCAGGGTGTTCCATGCGACAGCATTATATATGTCAATATAACTGCAATTACCCCACCTTTCAGTGAAGTTAAAGATACGCTTTGCCCGAATGACTTTCTATTGATCAACGGTACACGATATGATCAAAACAACCGGGCCGGGTATGAAATTATTAAAAACGGCTCCTATACCGGCTGCGATTCGATTGTAGCTATCGACCTTGAGTTTCGCAACCTTTGGGTGTACGTTGGGGAAGACCAGGAAATTATTCGCGGCGATTTTGCCTGCATCGAAGCACAATATGGCCTGGAGCCGGTTGAACTTGTGTGGTTGCCTTATGCCCCATGTTCCGACTCGGCTTGTACCGAACCCTGTTTCCGGGTAGTCGACCCCATCACTTTCTCATTTATCGCAACCGATGTCAGTGGTTGTGTATTGATCGACGATATCCGGATTACAATTTCAAATAAAAACCGGGTGTATGCCGCCAATGTATTCAGCCCGGATGCCGCCTGGCCCAACAACTACTTTTACCTGGGTTGCG